>JAFRWY010000019.1 GCA_017437905.1 Eubacterium sp. | reverse complement strand
GGGTGTACGGGGGATCTCCTCCTTGGAAAGGCCCCGGACATCGATCGAGGGATGATAGATGATATTTCCCTCCCTGTCATTCAGGAATGCATATCCGCTTTTGTAGAGCCGGATATTGTTCACCTGCTCCGCCATGGTGGTGTAATCTATCTCGATTCCGATCACACCCATAAACTGCCCCCGGATGATGACCGGGACATTGTAAGAGATAACCCGCACGTCCAGATTGTCCGTGATATACGGCGGAAGCCAGACCGGCTCTCTGGAGGCCCTCGGAACGGTGTACCAGACAAGCTGCGTGGTATCATTCAGATCATACTTCGTGATATCCGTCACCTCATGCTCCGTGAATCCGTTTCCGTTGGCATCCACGTACCAGAATCCCGTCGCATCCTCCGAGACGGAAGGATCCAGCCGGTAATAGTAGGTAAGGACACCATTTGTCTGCCGGGCGATCTTTCCGAAGAAAATGTCAACCCGCTTCACATGCTCCTTCAGATCGTCGGTACTTCCCGATTCGATGTCTGCCTCCGCATAGGACGCCACCATTTCAACCGACTGCCCGACACTGTCAAAATGAAAGTCAAGATTCTTCTCTCCGTTCTCACAGAGAAGCTTCAGGGCCTGCTCCGAACTGCTCTGTCCGAGTTCTACAATATCCCTGATCCCCAGTGCCAGAACGGACCCTGCAGATAGTATAATAGCGATCACGATGATCCATGTGATCCTTGATCGTATGGATTTCATAAACTCCGGTTCCCTCCCCGTTCCATGATCATCCAAATCAGATTATAAGTTAACACACTTATGATACACCATGTAGGATAGGCGTGCAATGAAAAACGTCCGGCACGACAGCTCTGCCGCACCGGACGTACATATATCCATTTCCGGCGCCTGTGCCATGTACAAGCACGGGCTGGTTCGTTACTCCCCGAGAAGGGGCTGGCGGTGATCGAACAGCGCCAGATTGATGGTGTAGGTGTCATACACCCCGTGTTCGATAAAGTATTCGATGATAAGATCGAATTTGTTGCTGTGGGACAGGGCAAAGCCCGCGCGTTTCAGCAGATCCTGGGTCTCATCCAGGTTGAGCCGGAGTGCAAGTGCAAATGCCACCGCCGTCATTTTCTTCGGCTGGTATTCTTCCTTGCTTCGGATCTTGGAGAAGAGCTTTCGGTCCACATTCGCCCGCTTATACACCTCCACATCGGTGTAGCCCTTTTGATCGATCCACCAGAGCAGTGCTTCCTGCCAGGTGTCATCGATATGCTTCATGCGCTCCTCAAGAGTATCTCCCGCTGCCGGCTTTTGTACCATGCTTTGATAAGCAGAACCCAATACCGGTGCTTCATCGTAATCAGACAGTGGTTCATATGATCCCGGTGCTGCATAGGCCTCCGGTGCAGGACCCGCCGCATTCATTCTGCCTGCCGGAGCCGGACGTCCCCCGTCTCTGCGGGATTTATCGGACTGAATTCCGTATTCTTCCTTTCGTTTCGCCTCGGCCGTCTTCTCATCAATATACTCATCAATTTCCGAGAAGACCTTGCCTGACAGAACAAAGGACTCGGCATCGAAGACCACCAGAATGATCTTCATTTCATGTTCCAACAGAAATGCGCTGATCGCGGACACTGCAATCTGCAGTGCCAGATCCTTCGGGAAACCGTACACGCCGGTCGCGATCAAAGGAAATGCGATGCTCTCGCAGCCCAGTTCCCGCGCGATCTCCAGACTGTTTTCATAACAGGAGTAAAGCGCCTCCAGTTCTCTATGCTTTCCGTCGATCCAGGAGGGTCCTACTGTATGAATGATATATTTTGCAGGTAAAGCAAATGCCGGCGTCGGCGCCGCCTGTCCCACATTCAGCCGTCCGATTCTTGCACGTTCTGCCAGGAGCAGCTTCGCTCCCGCCGCTTCATAGATGGCACAATCGGTTCCTCCCGAATAGATCGGTTCCGGATTGGCCGTATTCACTATGGCGTCAGCCCTTACCTTCGTGATGTCGTTTCTTACGATCCGAAATGCCAAGGTTGGCACCTCCTCTCTCCTCATGGTATCGTATATGGTTCTTCGGTCTGAGATTCTTCGCTCTGCTCAGAATGATATGGCGTTGTCATGTGCGGTACTTCCTGCGCTGCTTGTTGCGGTACATGTCCGCATCCGACTCCTCGATGGCCAAATGGAAGGAGTCATCACAACTCTCCATCGTCGATACACCGAAGGATACCGAAAGCTTCTGTCCGTGGATCTGGAACACATCCTCCATCTCCTCCAGCATTTTCAGGTACTCATTCACCCGCTCTTCATCCACCTTCGGCAGGAAGGCCAGGAACTCATCCCCGCCCATCCGGCAGATCACGCTGTTCTCCGGAAGAATGGACTTCATCAGTGTCACGGACATGCGGATGTATTCGTCACCCATCATGTGCCCGTATTTGTCATTGATCAGTTTCAGATGATCACAGTCCGCGGAAATGATGCTGACCGGGAAGCTGCTCTGATTCAGCGTCTTCGTGTAAACGTCCATGTAGGCACGGTTATAGAGACCTGTCAGCTCATCGGTGAAGGACATCTTCTCCAGCTTCCGCTTCAGGTTCTCCTGTTCCGTAACATTATTGATCAGGGCTATGATACCCCGGATCTTGCCGTCCTCATACCGGAGCGGTTCCTTGATCAGCTGCAGGAATTCCTGCTGCCCGTCTTCATTTTCCTCAATGATGTAGGAAGTGCCGACTCCCGTCTTCAGGATCCGCATATCCGACTCATACGCCTTCCGGGCATTATCAATATCCTTTCGGATCTCCATATCGGTCTTTCCCACGATGGTCCAGTCCGGATCATCGTAGTGCTCCAGATGATGCCAGTACTGGGATGAGAATACATACCGGCCCTTCGCATCCTTCAGATAGATCAGCGACGGAAGCACCTGCAGCATCCGAGCAAAGTCATCAAAGGATACGGAACTCAGGAACTGGCTTGCCCTCTGTACACGATTCTTCACGATCTCCGGTGCATCCCCCATCCGGATGATATCCACCACGGGATTCTCCAGATAGGCGAGATCCTTCTCCTGATTCTCCTCATCCGTCAGCACCAGTGCGGGTACCGCGAAGATCACCGAATTGTTCTCCTTCATATAGGCAAGGAGCTTCGAGATATCCCCACGGAGATTCGGCCGGTCCACCACCACCGAGATCAGATCAACAGACTGTTCGTCCAGAAGACGGATCACTTCCTCCGCCGATGCTTCCACCAGGACTTCATAGCTGTCTTTCAGAATATCTTCCAGAAAATGTGCAGCTGTCTCCTCCGGCCCGCTGACTAATACCAGTTTTTTCATTTACAGTTTCCTCCGGTCTACAGGTTGTCAGATTCTTCGGATCCTCCGCAGGTATGCGGGATCCCGTCCATATGTCATACCGGGGAGCCCGGGCAGGGATGTTGCCTTGTCCGATCCGGCTCCTCATTTACCTCTGTGGGAGAAGCCCCCCACCTTTTAGGTGGCGGGTAATTTGAATGTTAATCCTCATTGATCACGAGTGTTGCGGAACCGTAAGCCTTGAGAGGCTTTCCGTTCTCATCCTTCTCCAGTGTATATCGTACATGGAACGGTACCCGTCCCACGGTGAGAGGGATGATGGCCTCCAGGGATTCCACACCCTGCTCCAGCTGCTTATGCCAGTCGCGGTACATGTCCGCGTAGTCCGGCGGGAAGATTCTCTGCTCGATGGCCGGCTCCGGATAATTCCGGACCAGCGGCGGAAGTCCCAGATCCCGCATGCAGCGGAAGCATGGCCGCATCTCCTTCGTTGCAATGGTATATTCCCAGGCATATACATTTGCCTGCTCAAATGCGAATTTGTAACGGGCCTCGTCCTCTGCCAGCTGCAGATCCCGCTTCTTCTCCGCCGTAACGTTCTGCACCATGGCGTAGAAGAGGTATTCCTCCCCGGCTTCACCGATCTCCCGCACATAGGTCCGGATGCAGATCTTATCCTCACCGCAGCAGTCCGAGTAAACCTTTCGCCAGGTCTCACTCATTTCTTCCTCACCGCCTACGATGGCCCGAAGCAGCATATCCTCATACTTCTGCTCCTCATGACTGTCGAAGGCATTCCATACATCCTTCCCGATGATGTCACGTTCGGTCATGTTCATGCCCAGTTCCTTCACATACTTACGGTTCACCCGAAGGATCTTCTTCGCCTTCGTACTCTTGTTATAAGTGAAGATGGCAGCCCCGCCCACGAAGTTATTGAAAATCAGGGTCTCCATGGAATTCGGATCCCAGAATTTGCCTGCATCCAGCGTCTTGATGAGATGCATGGCCGGAGTCAGGGGTTCATGCTCCAGCTGTGTCATCTTCTCCAGGAATTCCTCCTCGGGAAGCGGTCTGTAGTAAAGATATCCCTGGATATAGTTACAGCCGGTGCTCTTCATGTAGTCCGCCTGCTCCAAGGTCTCCACGCCCTCTGCAATGACCGGAGTGTTCAGCCACTTGGTCATCTGCACGATGGAGGACAGGATGGTTCCGCCACGTCCGCCGATATCCCCGGACAGGAAGGCCATATCCAGCTTGATCACGTCCACGTCCAGATCCTTCAGGATGTTCAGGGAGGAATAGCCGCTGCCGAAGTCGTCCATTTCCACGGTATAGCCGTGGTCATGCAGCTGCCGCAGCACCCGGGTGATCATCTCCCGGCCGCCGATAGCCGAGGACTCGGTGATCTCCAGACGGAGATACTTCACCGGAATATCGTATTTCTTCCGGATCCCCTCGATCTCCTCCACGTAATTCGTGTTGTAGATATCGTACCGGGACATATTTACGGAAATGGGAATGATGGAAATGCCCTGATCCAGACATTTCCGCTGAAACCTGCAGACCGTCTCGAAGATATGCAGGTCTGCACGATAGATCAGATTGTTTTTCTCAAGAACGGGAATAAAATCTCCCGGCATCTGAACACCGTAGATCGGATGCTTCCAGCGCATCAGCGCCTCGGCTCCCACCATACGGCCGGTGGAATGATTGATCTGCGGCTGATATACCGCATAGATATGGTCAAACTGAAGGGCGTCCTCAAAACAACCCACCAGCTCCGGTTCACGCATTTTTGCTTCCAGATCTTCCATGGCGTAACCCTCCCGATTAAATCTCTGCTACGGCACCCTCTTAAACGCAGTTACGGTATCCGTCGCATACGGCTCCTGTCATGGTTCCGACCCCATTTCGGAATCATGTTGTAAATACCGATAGTTAATCTGATTTTATCATGAATTCAAGCGTATTACCACCGTTTCTTTCCAAAACAGGGCCCGTAAAACATATATTTCGTCCGATGAACGTTGTAATCTCCGGCCAATGATGATAGTATATAAAAAATATCCGAAAGGAGCGATCCATGAAGAAAAAGATACTTCTGACGGCACTGACCGCCATGCTGCTGATGGTCCTCTCTCCGGCTGCCGCCTTTGCTGCGGGCATCATTTCCGGCTACGAGACAACGGGGATCACGGCATTTGACGACTTTATCAATGATTCCGAGTACTGCGCGGGAACCTACTGGGACCTGGGACAGCATCCGAAGATCTCCGCCTCCGGCAGCTCCGGCTGCGCCTCCTACTGTGCGGACTTCGTCAAGTACTGCTACGGGATCGACGCCCTGACTAGCAGGGATGTTTTCTATGATCCCGACCAGATCCGTGCGGGGGATGTCATTCACCTGACAAGTGCGAATTCCGGCCACTGGTTCGTGGTACTCCGGCGGGAGGGAAATGAACTTCTCACCGCGGAGGGCAACTGGGCCGACAGGGTCCGGATCGGCTGGAACTATGAGATCACGGAAGACGATGTGATCGGCAGCCGCCATTCCTTCGACTGCGGATACCATTTCCTTCCCGTAGCGGAGGATGGTTTCTGGGAGAAGACCGATGAGGGCTGGACCTATCTCTACCGGGAGAACTGCCGGGCCGTGAGTACCTGGATCCGCTACAGCGGAAAATGGTATTTCCTGGATGAGACCGGCATTATGGCCAAGGGCTGGCGTTTGATCGAAGGCAAATGGTACTACTTCACCGGCGGTGCCATGCAGACCGGCTGGAAGAAGCTGAGCGGCAAATGGTACTACTTCAACAAGAACGGTTCCATGGTGAAGGGCTGGCGGATGATCGAGGGTAAATGGTACTACTTCGCAGGCGGCGCCATGGTCACCGGCTGGAGACGGCTGGGGGGAACCTGGTACTTCTTCTCCGGCGGCGGCGTGATGCAGACCGGCTGGAAGCAGTTCCGCGACAAAATGTACTATCTGGACGACGGCGCCATGGTTACCGGCACGCAGGTGATCGACGGTGTGGAATATATCTTCGACGAAGAAGGCGCACTGATCTCAGAGTCCGCTGCGGAGACCGGGTGACAAGGTTAACTGATAAAGAGGGACAGCATACAGTCCGAGCAATCGGACTGTATGCTGTCCCCGTTTTTATCTTACTTTTTATACTTATAACGTATCCCTGCTCCGATACATCCGACCACGACTCCCGCAAATCCGATGCCTCCGAAGATCCGTACCCCGTTTCCGATCCCTTCCCCCGTATATTTCCCGGACATAAGGATCATCCCGAAGATACCCGCCAGGAACATGACCACGCCCACCGCGATCAGTATATAAGCCGCCTTCAGCTTCCCGGCATTCCGGTCGAAATAATCCGGCGTATGGCATACGGTGCAGATTCCGTCAGCCAGCGTCCCGCCGCATTTCCCGCAGCGGTCCTTCGTCTGCTCCATGTTCTCCGTCAGAAGCTGCTCGATCCGCTCAAATCCCCGGATGCATTTCTCGACCCGGAAATCCTTCATGAAGCTTTCTCCCCGGATATTCCGGAGAAACGCCCGGACCTCCAGCCCGCCGGAGGTCTTACGAACAGAAGAAACCTTCACGATCCGGTTTGCCGCTTCCTCCTCCCGCCGGGCATCGATGATCTTTTCGATATAATGCGCACCGTCCACATAGGAGGTGCAGGCATCGATCACTTCCCGCCGGGCCTTCCGTGAACCCATCATGGTACCAATGCTCATATTCGCGCCGCCGCTGACCGCAGGAAGATGAAAATGCCGCGCCCCATGGGGATCCCCGTCAATCTCAGCCCCCACGGCAGTGACTGCATCCGCACTCTTGTTCCAGAAGTAAAGCACCCCTTCGTCACTGTACGAAAATGCATGCAGCGGTGTGTCCCGGTTCACATTATATTTAATTCCCGGCTCATACTGAAAAAACTCTGCCATTTCCATACACTCCTTATACCAGCAGTTTGTACTTTTCGAATACGCCTTCTTTGTAAGAGATTCCCTCTGTCTTTGTCAGCGCCTTCGCAAACTGCCGCTGGGCATTCGGCGAGATATCCATCACGCGGATCTTGTTGATATTTTCCAGTAACATGAGATTCCGGTTCTCCAGGATCGACTTCTGTACATCCACGCCCGTGAAGGGAAGCTTCACATTTTCGAAATCGGAGAACACGAACATAAGCCGGAACATCCGGTACTTGGAGATCACGGTCTTGTAGACCTCCAGAAGCGTCCGGTCGCCGTTGATCTTGTCGATCACTTCCTTGTTCTGGATCAGCATCAGCTTCAGCGGAAGCTCCGCGATCAGCTTCGGATTCGACTTCAGTTCCTCCTGTTTGGTCTTTCCGTACTCGCTGAGATCATTGAATACATTGACCAGATTGTCCGTATCCGTGAACCGCTCTAATCTATGATACCGGTTCAGGCCGTTGTCTTTGAACCAGGTCTCCAGATCACCGAACATTCCCCTGTAATCATCGAAAATGGTGATCTCCGCCGGATGCGCCGGATCATACAGCAGCTGCAGCATCAGGTTGTTCAGCCACCGTACCTTCACCTCATCCGCACCGCCGGCGATCGCCAGTATGCCGCCCTGTCCGAACGGTGCCGCTTCAGGCGCAGCGGATTCGAATCCGATACCGAATACCGGACTGTAGGGTTCCACAGGCATACCCTCTGCCTTGAGCCGTTCCAGAAGCTCCGGCGTAAACCGGTCCGGAACCTCGGGGATCCGCTTCGCGGCATATCCCGTAAAGGTCTGGTTGCTGTCCGTTACCAACTGCTTCATCTTTGCCACGCGCTCGAATTCCCGCTCTCCCGCAAAGGCAAGGAAGGTCTGGAAGAAGTAGCACTGCTTGTCGATCTCCACGATACCACTTCCCGGAATATTCTTCAGCTTCTTCCTGCAGTAACCGAATACCGAAGCATACTCGGCATCATTGTTACAGTAGAGAGCGATTCGGTTGCTGAACAGTGACATATACCTAAATCCCAGGCTGCTGGACTGGATGTCCGCGATCACGAAGGTGATACCGTAGGTTGCACCCTCACGAAGCAGCGGAAGCAGGAAATCCTCCTTCTGGAGATACATTTCCTTAAGACCCATGAAGTTGTCGATCAGAACGATGATCTGCGGCAGATCCCTCTTGCCGGCCTCACGGTATGCCTCAAAGGAACTGAGCTCCGATGCGGACAGCAGATCCTTTCTGCGCATGATCTCATCCTGCAGCAGCTTGATGAAATGATTCATCTTATCGTCCTCGGACGCAGTTACCACGCCACCCACCATCAGGGAATCCTGGAAGGTACGGAGGGACATGGAGGCGAAATCGAGGATATAAACGTTCACATCCGCCGGTGTATATCTTGCGATCAGCTGCTTCATCATCTGCTGCAGCACATTTGTCTTACCGAACTGGGGCGAGCCGACGATCAGTGTATGACCCTTCGACAGATGAACCGTAAGCATATTCTGCTCCTGATGATCCGGATCGTCGTAGATACCGATGTCCGCAACGATGCCTTCCTCGGTTCTGCGCTCCTCCGGTGCCTGCTGTGCCTCTTCCTCCGTCATGCGAACCGGAAGTTCCGGCAGGCAGATGCCCTGCAGCCGCGGGATACCGGCCTTCTCGTAGTAATCCGCGATATAGGAAACCAGCGCATCCAGCTGGGTCAGGGAATCCTTCTTTCTCTCGTTCTTCTGTTCAAATACGGTACGTCCCCGGCCCATCAGATCCAGCTCATGGATCGAATACTCGTTTACCATACCGGACTTCTCCGAATCGACGCTGCTGCCGCTGTAGGCAGACTGGAAGAGCTCGAAGATCTCATTATTACCAACCTGAAGGTACGCACGTCCGGGCTCACGGATCTCCGCTGCCAGCGGCGAATGCAATACTTCGTTACTGTCGTTCTTGTTCTGAACCTTAAGACAGAGCTTGAACTTCGAGTTACTCCAGATCTGGTCGTTAACCACACCCGCCGGCTTCTGCGTAGCCAGGATCAGGTGCACGCCCAGGCTTCGGCCGATACGGGCCGTACTGATCAGCTCCTGCATGAATTCCGGCTGATCGCTCTTCAGCTCGGCAAACTCGTCCACGATCAGGATCAGGTGCGGAAGCGGTTCCTTCGCCTTCCCCTGCTTGTAGAGCTTGATGTATGCATCGATATGATTTACATTTGCTTCCTTGAAATAGGTCTGCCGCTTCTTCAGCTCCGCATGAATGGATGCCAGGGAACGGTCGATGGCTTCCCCGTCGATATTCGTGATGGTTCCGATCAGATGGGGCAGGTTCTTAAACTGGTTGGCCATACCGCCGCCCTTGAAGTCGATGATCACGAAGCTTACATCCAGCGGGCTGAAAAGAGTTGCCATGGACAGGATGTAGGTCTGCAGGATCTCGGACTTACCGGAACCTGTGGTACCTGCCACAAGACCGTGGGGACCGTGGGCCTTCTCGTGCAGATCAAGGCTGACGATCTGGTTCTCGGTACGGACACCGATGGGCGCCGCCATGGACTTATATACCTC
The DNA here is from genome assembly GCA_017437905.1 of Eubacterium sp. Classification (GTDB taxonomy): domain Bacteria; phylum Bacillota; class Clostridia; order Lachnospirales; family Lachnospiraceae; genus Eubacterium_Q. The sequence goes on along the minus strand of JAFRWY010000019.1, from coordinate 8,809 downwards.
AGAGGTCGCCCAGCGCTTGGCCAGATCCAGGTCGTTGACGCTGATGATATCCAGCAGGCGGAACAGGGAGATATTCTTCGTAAGGGTACCTTCCAGGTTCACGCTCTCGATATAGACGCAGCCGATCCTCCGGCTCACTTCCTCCAGCACCTCATCGGAAATGCTGTGATATACAAAATCTTCTCTCCGGTTCTGGTCAAATGCATCGATGATGCAGCCGCTTCCCTGGTTGGCGCCGATGTCCTGGCCCACCCGGATCAGCTTCTTGGTCTCCGACGGGATCAGCTCCCGATGCTCCTCGAAGAAGATGAAGACCACCTTCAGACTCTCCGCCTTGTTCAGATAGTTGGAAAGCGGATGGCTGCGGAAGCCCTTGGAATCGGAGATGAATACCACGATATACGGCTTCAGTGCCGTTACCGCATCCCCGAAGGCCTCGCGTTCGGACAGCTCCTTGAACAGCCGCTCGAAAAGGGCCTTTCTTCCCTCCTGGTCATAGACAAAATTCCGGATGGAGGACTGCTCACTGTGGTACACATTCCTGAGCCACCGGATGGAGGAGAACCGTCCCTGATCCTCCTGATCAAAGATATAATAAAGCTCGATGCTCTTATAGAAATGGCGCACCGCTATCTCGATGGTAAGGATCTTTAAGAGGTCATACAGGCCCTCCTTCCGTCCCACCACGCCCACAACGCCGTTCTGCTTCAGGTCGATGGTAATGGGTGCATCCTCGATCCGGTCATAGGAATCCTTCAGAAGCTGCGGATAATCCTCCAGGGGATCGTCCGTCTTGATCTCTTCCTTCTCCTTGATCATAAGCTCCCGCTTTGCCTCCACGGAACCCGTGCCGAGACGCAGCGTCAGGAAATCCTCGTCCTCCATTTCCTTCTCAAACAAATGATAGTCAAACCGGTTGACCTCTTCCACCTCTTCATTGATGTCAATGAAGATCGAACGGCGGTCATCCAGCTCCTTCTCCCTGGCCTTCTGGATCTCTTTCTCCTTCTCCTTAATGTAGGCCGTATAGTTGCGGACTCTCTTCTCCTCATCCCGCTTGCTCTTTTTCTTCTGCCGGAAATGGGTGAAGATGGAGGTGATGATACCCACCAGCATCATACCGCCCATGTATATGGCCATCATGGCATTGTTGCTCATCTGTGTACGGAGCACCATCATGAAGGCAAATGTGATGAGTGACGGCATAAGAGTCACCAGAAGGTTCTCCTTCTCCACTTCCTTCTTGGTCTCCGGAGGAAGCACGCGGATCTTGTCGTCCTCGATGGTATTGCGTAAACGGACGTTCTTTACGAACTTCGGATAGGTAAGTGCGCTGTTTGAATCGTACAGCATTTCCTGATGCATACGCGGAATGATGGTCTCATCCTTCGAATCCATGTAAAGCTTCAGGTCCTTATAATAGAACTTGTATCCGTCGAACATCAGGAAATCATAATTGTTCAGGGTAAATACGGTCTCCCGCTGCTCCATACCGTTCAGGGACACGCCGTAGGTGGCCTGGTTCACATTGACCACAAATGCATCTCCGTTCAGGGTCAGGGTCAGGAAATCGCTGCCCACCCGTTCTCCCGCCAGCTGGATCCGGCAGAACTCCTGTCCGCCGATGCAGAGATTCGGAGTCTCCGCCACGGACACCACCCGGGCATAATCCGTCGGGATGTTGTCGAAGTCATAAACAAATGCCAGATGCAGGAACTCCGCATCACTGTCCGAATACCGGAAGATCAGCTCGTCCTGGGGCATAAGCCGCTTCGAATACACACGGATGATGCTGTCAGAATCGATATAGATATCCCTGTTACAGTGGAGTGCCCAACCGTTCTGATTATCGATGTCGATCTGGAACTCACAAAAAAAATCCTCTTTATCGAAGCGGATTTTTGATTCACTCGTGGTTCCGATGATAACTCCGTTCTCGTACTTATCAACCAGTACGACCTCCTGATACACTCCGTTTCCGAAAATGATCAGTTTATACTGTTCTTTTCTGTCTCCCAATGCTTTCCCCTCCAAAAGAAGAACTACGGAATAACGACGATCGAGCCGTTATGAAGCCCGTACTCGTACAGATGCTTGTCACCCTTCAGCAGCACCGTCGGATTTTCGACGCGCACGAAGCATTTCCCGATATCATTCACATCGATCCCGAGATCATATGCCGCATTCAGCCCCCGAACCAGTTCGTGTGCCGTGATATCCTCGCTCACCTCCACATCATAACGAAGGCCTCTCTGCATTATCCTTACTTCCAGAATGATCTTTCCCATCTAAACCTCCAATGATCCTCCCCGCATTCTCCCGGATAACACTCAGCCATTCCGGGATACCTGTACGAAGGATCCTTATTCTCTCTTTCCTGCAGGAGCTTATCGCTCCTCCGGCTGACCCGGTGCTCCGTCCGGATTATACCAGCGTCATGGCGGTGACCTTCATCATATCCGCCACCTCCACCGCCCGCAGATAGTGGTCGCGGTCAATGGTCCGCTCCTCGATAAACTCCACCACCTCTTCCTGAACGTAACCGTCCTTCCGGTGGTTGTACCGGTTGCAGATATAACTGATCTTATCCTTCTCCGTGGCCCGAAGCTCCGACTTGAAGCAGTCATTTGCCTTCCGGCAGAACAGCGTCTGGTCGATCACCTCCAGGATATGATCACATTTGGACATCAGTGTCAGCGTAAATACATCCAGACCCGTCTGGGTATCCAGAATGATGAAATCATACAGCCCCGTAGACTTGATCTCATCGATCATATAGATATAATCCTCTTCATTGATATCGATCGCAGCCCGGGAACCGCTCCAGGGCAGCAGATAATCAAAGGAAAGATGCTTCACCATCTGCTCCAGGGAACGGATGAAGCTCTTGTCCCGCGCCTTGATCATCCGGTCCATCTCACTGCCCATGATATCGGTGATCCCTGCAAGGAAATGATTCTTCTGCAGGAAATCGGTACTCATATACAACACGGACCGGTTCAGCTTCGACAGCTGCTGCGCCAGCGCAAATGAGACCGTGGTCCTTCCGATGCCCCCCAGCTGTGAATTCACAACGATCACACTGGTGCTCTTCTTCGAATTGCCGGATTCCGCAACCCTGTCATCCGTGGGAAGCCCCAGCTTACCGATGATCTTATGGAAGATCTCCTGCACGCTGGAGTATTTGTCCAGATACTCGAACCTGGAAAGTCCCTCCACCTTCATGCCGTCGTGCACCTTCTCCTCCGACAGGATAAAGGTACAGCCGATCTGCTGCCGGAGCACCGCATCGGTCATCAGCGCCTCATCGATGATCAGGCAGTCGATCTTCCGCGATGTCTGCATATAATTCTGCAGATACTCGGTGGATGTGATCAGTTCCAGGGAGATTCCCTTCTCCTCCCGCGTGGTCAGCAGGAATTCCAGTGTGGATATATAATTTTCATCCGCTTCCGCGATCACTACATTTTTCTTACTCATCTGTCATTCCTCATGGTCGACATTTCCGGTGCACTGCACCCTGTGTCGTTCGTGATACTTTCCTTCCATTCCGTTCTGTCCCATTCCGTCCCGGCCGCCGCCCGGTAAAGCGGTATCCGCGCCACAGGGCATCAGTACAGGACCAGCTTATAACGGACATCCGAAATGTCGATCACGTCATTCATCTTCAGCGGCACATACTGTCCCGCAAAAAGCCGTACGTTGTTGACCGCCGTTCCGTTGGTGCTCCCCAGATCCTGCAGGTAGAATTTGCCATCCTTATAAATGATCTCGCAGTGCCTCCGGCTCACGCCCTGCCGGTCGATCCGGGCATCCGTTCCGATCCGGCTCTTGCCGATCACGGTCTTCTCCTTGAAAATGTTGATCCGGATCTCCGTCTTCTGGAAGGGTTCCAGCGTCGCCATCAGATGGTTGTTCGCTGCATTGTAACGGACATAATGCTCGCCGTATTTTCCGGTCTGCATATTGTTATAAAGGTCATCCAGCAACAGCTTCTCCGACTGACAGTCATCATAGAGGGCTCTGCAATGGGTGTCCATGATATGTCTGGACTGATACATCAGTGTGGACAGGGTGTAGATCACCTTCTTCTCATAGAGCTCCCGTTCCCGGATGCTGGCCTGGGATTTCACCGGCAGCAGTAGAAGTTTCACCTTGCATTTCTTCTGATCCACGAAAATGTTGTAGGTATTCAGTACGATGGTATCAATGGGAAGGACCGTATTGTACTTTATCTCATGGAAGACGGAGATCACGTCCAGGATGAGACCCACAAAGGAGAAGGAATCCACACTGTTCATGATCCGGTCCAGGGACGAGTACGGGCTGATATCATAAATGATCTTCACCTTTCCGTTCTGGAGGGACTGATATCCCTTCATGATTCCCTCGATATCCGAGCGTTTTATGATCTGAAGCGCAGGGTGGGACACCGCTTCGCTGCTTTCCACAACGAAACCGATATAGTCCTTATTCCTTACTTCACTTGCTACGTCCTGCTTCATTTCCATACGCTCCTAATCCGACGCATGACTCCCCGCAGGGTGTGGCTCTGCCGCAACCTGTAAGTGATGCCATGACGATTATTTCAATATCAGCTGCATCTTATGATCCGCGATCTTCTCTTCCTCTTTCGAGAATACATCCACGGAATAAAGCTGTCCGCCCTTCATGTAGTAGATCCTGTTGCCTGCAAGGCAGACCACATCATCCACATGTCCCAGGTTCCTGTGGAACCATTTCCAACGGAAGATCAGATCCCCGTCCTCATATTCATACCGGCCGTCGCCGCTCACATCCTTCTCCGGAACCGCAACGATGTTCATTTCCTTATCATAGATCGTCGTATCCGTCCAGGAGCCCAGATTTCCTTCCCAGATGTCCCCGCCGATCCGGCTATCATCCATGTCCTTCCGGAACAGAACGCTGCCGCTCTGATAGATCACGACTCTGGAAATGGAGGTGGTGGACGTCACTTCCTCCACCGGCCGGATCGACCCGTAGAACTCTCCGCCGTCCATGAAGCTAAAGGCTTCCACACCCGAAGCGATCAGACGGTCCGCGTCTCCGCCCTTATAACAGAGCTGTGTCTTCTTCGCCTCCTCCGCATCGGTCAGATACAGCACGTCTCCATTTGCATAAAGCAGGGCTGACTTCACAGGATCTCCCAGCTCGCTTTCCGATGCACCGTCCGCCAGCAGGAAGCTCCTGCCCCTCTCCGTATCATTGAATACGATGATGCCGCGGTCCGAAACGCCGATCAGATCAATCCGTCCCACGTCCTTGCCGTCCTCTTCCTTCTTCACCTTCTTCTCATACCGCTGAACGAAAAGAACCTCCTTCGACTTGGTGATGAGATAGAATTCAAACGAGTAAACAACTTCTTCCGTATTCTCTCCCGTAATCGAATCCACCACCGTCATGGTCTTCTTATCTTCGGTCTCGAATGCCGCATAGGTTCCGCCGGAGCTCACCTTAAAGATCGTGTACTCCGCACCGCCTGCCGCATTCTGATAGTACGCTTCCATGTCCTTCCGGGGATTCGAATCCGGCTCAGCGAAGGATACCTCCACCGCCTTCAGTTCCTCCACGTAGGACTTGTAGCTTTTATACAGCAAAAAGGCGGTCACCCCGCAAATGATCAGCACAAGAACAACACCGAGGATGGAGAAAAGAATGATCTTCTTCTTTTTACTCATCTTCGGCTTCTGTTCCGGCACCGTTGCATCCGGGATCACCGACTGTGTATATATTTTACTTTTCTTTTCCGCCGGCGGTCCGGCACTTCCCGCGGGCTTTGTATCTTTCCCCCGGGAAGACGCCGTTCCGTACGCGGACGCCTGCGATTCGTAGGAAGAAGGAACCACCATCGTCTGCGGATCATCTTCGTACGGCGGGCCTGCATTTCCATCCGCTCCTCCGTAACCGCCCACCAGGACATTCTTCATCGGCGATCCGCACAGAGGACATACCTTCTTGTCACCTATCTCAGCACCACAAACCTGACAACGCATCTTTTATCCTTCTAAATCCATATTCATTTTTCTGCAGAGCACTATTTCATAAAATAATTGATTTTTTACGAGCATCATTCCGGTTTATATCCGCGGCTCGTCAAATAATTATCCAAATGAGCTTTCTCTAATTCTTTTTCAATTTCGGTTCTATTTTCGACTGTTACTTTATTATTCAACACTTCCTTATCATGCTCCCCGGATAATAATGGCTCGACTTTACTATCGGGCGTTGTTCCCTGATAATTAATCGAATCACTTGCGGATCCCTTTGCACTATAATACTCCCCCGGTGTCAATTGCTTGTACTGATCCGAATCACCTACGGGATTGGAGGTTGATATCGGTTGCATGACTTTCATCACCTTTTCCTGATCCTCAGTAAGTTCAGAAGGACCGATATCATTTTGGGCAACTTCAATTGTTCGTGATGAATATATATCTATACAATCTTCCCCAATATCCTTCACACCAAATATCCCATCTTTCACACTATCTACATTCGTAAAATCCAATGTGTCCGCTACACCATAGAATTCATAAACACTTGACTTATTTCCATCAAAAAAAGTATCCGCTGCACTTTGAGTGACTATTTCGTCAACTCCATAAACAATCTTTCCGATTTTGTCACCCGTTACAGCAAAATCCTTTACTATTTTAGGCCATTTCGTTGGATTCCATAATTGTAATAAATCTTCCACTAAATCCTTACCCGCCGAACCTAAAGAAACCCAATCCTTGAGCGTCTGTAATCGCTCCTTGGCCTCTTGCTCCTCCTGTCTTTCAACGGTGACTTGATCTAAATACTCTTCTCCTTGGCAAATTGCCACATGGTTTTCTTTTCTGTATTTTAGGGCTCTACTATAATGTTCCTGCACATTGTTAAAAAAGTCTTTATATTTACTCGTATCACTATATCGTGGGTTACTGATATCAACCACCTTATCATTTTGCACTTTATCTATTAAAACTCTTGCATCCTTAATCAAGTCCCTGACATTTTCCAATGCATCGTGATTTACATACAGATTGTTATACTCAATAATTCCATCTTTTAGTTTTGTTATTTCAGCAATTTCAGTATCAATCGGCTCCGAGTATTCTTCTGGAGAATAAAGATGCGTTCTCCAATCAGTATCCAAAAGATCCGAAACATAGTTCACACACCCCTGACCATCATTTGTCATGATTTGTACGTGTTTAGATACTTCATCCAATTTATTAATTAGTTGTGTAAGGAATTCCTCATTCAGATTTGCATTTTCAAATTCATCAAATTGTTCAAAACCATAAGCATACTGATAAACTACTGAGGAGAACGATTGAAATATCTTGTTTATGATTTCAATCGTTTTTATAGTGAAATTCTGTAAATAGTTTTTGATTGCATCAGCGCTTTTTCCCGAAAAATCCTTTTCACGGATTAATTCTGAAAAGCGCTTATTCACCAGTTCCAGTTTTCCTTTCCAATCATCGATATTGCTGATGGCGTTCAAACAAGCTGTATTCAAATCATAGCGATTAAAGTTATATGACATTGTTTTTCCCTTCCAAAAAAACTATGGAGTACCTCCAAATCTTTCCTGAATCTGTTTAGACTGATCTTCATCCACTTTGTATATTTCATTTCCGGCTCTTTCCATGGATTGTGTTGTTAATACGACCGCTTCCCTATAATCTCTCAATAGATCCCTGATTTCATCATAAATCTGAATAATATAGTTAAGCGATGTCAATTCATTTCTTCCCTTTTCAACTTTTTCACATCCATCTACATCAATCTGCTCGATCCAATGCTTTGCATAACTATGAACATTATTATATGTATTCCTTGGAAATTGAATTACTTCATCAGCCATCAGTCTTCCCCTTCCAAAATAATGTTTAATTCCTCTATCCTTCTGTCACAGGTACTAATCTCCGACTCTATGCTTTCCCGATAACAGATAAGGTTTTTTAACGTCTCTTCCAGTTCCTTTTTCTTTTCTGACATTACATCTTTCAATTCTGTTAATGCGAAAACCACCTTAAAGCTTTCGCCAAGTTCATCATAAATTCTGTTTATAAAATCATATCGCGTCTCGCCCCACCAATAATATGTAACATCCACATAGGGTGCAACGATTGATGCCTTGCTATAATATCGCGATTCATGTTCGCCTAACAATCCTTCGATTCCGTTAATTGCCTGATTAATTCTATATAAATCATCATTTGTTTTCCCGATTTTATCCCGATAATAAACAAGTTCGCTTTTCAAACTTTTTTTCTGTTTAATATACTCTCTTTTACTTTCTTCAGCTGTCATGCCATCTCCTATTTATAACCATCCGTTTCCATCCCATCTTCAATAGGATCTACCATAGCACTTTAATAACCCTGTTTTCCAAATCAATTATAATTTTGCACCAATACCGGTCATTTCAAATATTGTATATTCATAAAAAGAACCAGAAAGAGAGATCGGACGCGTATAACCCAACGCATCCAATCTCTCCGATCAAAAACCTTACGCGCGGAAAGCAGAAGCGATGTCTGCATCGGTCTGCTCCATGGTGGACGCTACGGTCTCAAGAGCTACTGCGATCTCTTCAACCAGCTCTCTTGCCTTTACGAAGCCCGGCTTCAGAGCTTCATAACGCTCTGCATAAGACTGACTTGCAGCACCTTCCCACTCGCCCTGAAGGGTCTGAAGAAGTGTGTCCATTTTGCTGATGATTGCTTCCAGATTCTCACCCTCTGCTCTGTAAGAGCTTGCTCTTGATCTCATTTCAGACGGTGATATACGGATC
>JAFRWY010000018.1 GCA_017437905.1 Eubacterium sp. | reverse complement strand
TGGGACCGATGGGTCAGGGAATGGCCATGGGACCAAACGGAAGACCGATGAATCCGCAGGGTATGGGACCGAACGGACAGCCTATGGGACCGATGGGTCAGGGAATGGTCATGGGACCGAACGGAAGACCGATGAATCTCCAGGGCATGGGCCCGCAGGGACAGGGAATGCCCGTAGGACCAAACGGAAGACCGATGAATCCCCAGGGAATGGGACAAAGTGGTCAGCCTATGGGACCGCAGGGCCAGGGAATGCCCGTGGGACCAAACGGACAGCCCATGAATTCGCAGGGTATGGGACCGAGCGGACAGCCTATGGGCCAGGGAATGCCCATGGGGCCGAATGGTCAGCCCATGCCCCAGGGTATGCCGGGGGTTCCGGGTATGCCCCAGCAGGCACCGAAGCCGCCGAAGCCGCGGGCGCCTAAGGATCCGAAGAAGACGGAGAAGTCTGCAAAGATGTTCGGTATGATCTCTCTGATCGTTGGACTGGTGGCATTTATAACGGTAGCACTGCTCTATGTATTCCTTGTGATCCTTCCGAAGGGAGATTATAAGGGCGCTGCAGAACAGGGATTCTCCACGGCGGGAAGTGTAACGCCCGGAGATGGCGGACAGAACTCCTCGGAACAGACCACCGGGGAAGAAGCGAAGACGGAGGAATAAGCCATGAAGACAAAAAAATGGATCACGATCGGACTGATCTCTCTGGTGGTGCTTATTGCGTCCGTAGTACTTCTCTTTGTACTTGTTCTTCCGGGGATCAGCAGCAGGAAGGCTATGAAGGCGCTGGAAGAGGGTGATAAGGCTAAGGCAGAGGAACTCTTTATGGAGATGTCTTCCGGCAAGGCAGAAGGATTCAAGGATGAAGTGAAGGATCTGATCGTTTATAAAGCAAATCAGTGCCTGAATGGCGAGATCACTTATGATGATTTCTTCAAGGTTATGTCTGCGGTTGAAAACGTTTATTCGAAGGACATAACGTATCCGTTCAGCGGAATGACACTGGAAGCATTTACTGCAGTCAATGGTCCGCGGATGAAGAAGCTCTACCTGGATGCGGTTGAGGACTATATCAAGAATAATAATTCAACGAGCGCGAACTACAGTAATCTCCGCAACGAGTTCCGCAGTCGTGAGAATCTGGAGTGTAATGGTGACTATATTTACTTCATGGGTGAAAACCTGAATGATACCTACGAAAACTCGGTGATCGATCCCCTGGATGAAGAAGTGAAGTCCCAGTACAAGAATTACAACGCGGGCACCGTGGAATATGACAGAATGTATGCCTATGCGAATGTGGCAGTTGATTTCTGGTTTTCATCCACAGCATCCGACATTTCGGATGAAATGTATTATGACAAGGTGTTCAAGGAGGAGCTTGACAAGGCTAAAGGGTATTTTGACAGCCAGGAATACTGGGATGCAATTGAGTCAATTGACAGTACCAGATCCTGGTATGGCTCCTATGATAACTATTCCAAATGGGAGTCCCAGTTCGACACCCTGTACGAAGAGGCTGAGAATAAGGCGAAGACCTACTACGTGGAAAAGGCTATCGAGGCTGCAAAAGCCGGCGATAACACAACGGTTGATGAGATCATATATGATCTGAAAGATCATTTCGGATCCGACTTTGATGTATCCGCAATCGAACAGAACAAGCATACCGAGTGGCAGATGGCATATGTAGCGTACTTCTCGGGCGACTGGAAGGCAGATCTGAAGGGGGAGATCGATAAGATCAATCCGGAGGAAGACATTTTCGGACTGAAGTCGATGGATTTTAACAACCTGCCTTCGAAGATGTTCCTGTATGATTTTGATGATGATAAGACTCCTGAGCTTCTGCTGGCGGATGAGAATTACATCATTATCTATACGTACTATTACGGCTCCATCAAGCTCGTGGGTGCACTTCCCTGGAGCGGCCTCGGTGATAAGCCGAAGCTCATTTCTCACGGAAAAATAAGCTATCAAGATATTGAAATAACAGCGAATATTCTGCTTGAGTACGAGGACTATGATCTGGAAGTCGTGCGGGTGGCATTTTGCGCAACCTCGCAGGGACAGACCGTATACGGTATCGGCGACGATTTGGATACGAATGATATGGAAGAGGTCGACGAGGCTGCTTATAACGCGGCAATTGACGAGATCAATGCAGAGATCAAAACGAAGACTCTGACCGGCGGAGCGGATATCAAAGATTATGAAACATTTATCTATAGCTGGAAGGAGCAGTAAGCTGTAAGACAGGGGGCGGAAACGCCCCCTGTTTTTACGTGGTAAGGGTGAGAAGCCCCCGTCGTTCAGGCGGCGGATAATATGATGTATCCGCCAAGCTGTCATCTTGCGGCAGACAACGGATTGTGGTAGAATAGCCATGGCTTTATGAAGCATAAGAAATTTCAGGAGGAACACAGTATGGTGAAGTTATATGAATCAGGTGCTTATCTGGTGGATGGCGCAAAGCTTATTCCCGCGGCAGAGGCAGCGGCAGCAGGCATCACGGCCGCACCGGAGGAAGCTGCAAAGGCGACCATGGCCTATGGCATTCTGGAGAAGCACAATACCTCGGGAGATATGTCGGCACTGAAGATAAAATTCGACAAGATGACATCCCATGATATCACATTTGTCGGGATCATTCAGACGGCCCGGGCTTCGGGACTTAAGGAATTCCCGATCCCCTATGTACTCACCAACTGTCACAATTCCCTTTGCGCGGTGGGCGGTACCATCAACGAGGATGACCACATGTTCGGTCTTTCCTGCGCAAAGAAATACGGCGGCATCTATGTTCCGCCTCACCAGGCAGTCATCCATCAGTTTGCCCGTGAAGAGCTGGCAGAGTGCGGCGCCATGATCCTCGGTTCCGACAGTCACACCCGTTACGGTGCCCTGGGAACCATGGCCATCGGTGAGGGCGGAGGCGAGCTGGCGAAGCAGCTGCTGGGCAAGACCTATGATGTGAAGCGTCCGGGCGTGGTTGCCATTTATCTGGACGGTGAACCGGCAAAGGGCGTAGGTCCCCAGGACGTGGCTCTGGCCCTGATCGGTGCCACATTTGCTAACGGATACGTGAAGAATAAGGTAATGGAATTCGTCGGCCCCGGCGTTTCCAAACTGTCCAGTGACTACAGGTTCGGTATCGATGTTATGACCACCGAGACCACCTGCCTTTCCTCCATCTGGCAGACGGATGAGGAGACCCGCCGCTGGTACGAGGTTCACTATCGTCCGGAAGCATATAAGGAAATGAAGCCGGGCGCGGTAGCTTACTATGACGGCGTTGTTTACGTGGATCTCTCCGGGATCCGCCCGATGATCGCCATGCCGTTCCATCCGAGCAACGTATATACCATCGAGGAACTGAATGCAAACCTGGCCGACATCCTGCATGATGTGGAGGAGAAGGGCAAAAAGCAGCTTACCGGAAATGTGGAATTCAAGCTGACAGACAAGATCCGGAACGGCCGTCTCTATGTGGATCAGGGAATCATCGCAGGCTGTGCCGGCGGCGGATATGAGAATATCTGCGATGCCACCGATATTCTTCGGGGACATTTCATCGGAAGCGATGAATTTACGCTTTCGGTTTATCCGGCAAGTACGCCGATCTTCATGCAGCTGGCCAAGAACGGCATGGTGGCAGACCTGCTGGAGACCGGTACCATTGTAAAGACCGCCTTCTGCGGCCCCTGCTTCGGTGCAGGCGATACACCGGCCAACAATGCATTTTCCATCCGTCATTCCACGAGAAACTTCCCGAACCGTGAGGGTTCCAAGATCCAGAGCGGACAGATCTCTTCCGTGGCCCTGATGGATGCCCGTTCCATTGCGGCAACGGCGGTAAATCAGGGATACCTGACTCCGGCAACGGATCTGGATGTGGAATTCACGGGACCGGCATATTTCTTCGATAAGAAGATCTACGATAACCGTGTATATAACGGCTGGGGCAAGCCGCAGCCGGAAGAGGAGATCAAGTTCGGTCCGAACATCAAGGACTGGCCGGAAATGATCGCCCTGACCGACAACCTGCTTCTGAAGGTGGCTTCCGTGATCACGGATCCGGTCACCACCACGGATGAACTGATCCCCTCCGGAGAAACCTCTTCCTATCGTTCCAACCCCATCGGACTGGCGGAGTTCACACTGTCCCGGAAGGATCCGGAATATGTGGGCCGTGCAAAGGCCGTACAGGTTGTGGAGCGGAAGAGAGAAGAGGTCGGATGTCTCTGCAAGGCAGATGAGGCGCTGAAGCCTGTCATGGAAGCAATCAAGGCGAAGTTCCCGGAGACCACCGGCGCAAATACCGGTTACGGCAGCACGATCTACGCGGTGAAGCCGGGGGACGGCTCCGCCCGTGAGCAGGCTGCTTCCTGCCAGAAGGTTCTGGGGGGCTGGGCGAACATCGCGAAGGAGTACGCAACCAAGCGGTATCGCTCCAACCTGATCAACTGGGGTATGCTTCCCTTTGTCATTGCAGAGGATTTCGCATTTGACAATGATGATTATATCTTCATTCCGGATGTGCTCGGTGCCATCCGCGAGAAGCGGGAAGAGATCAAGGCCTATGTGGTGAATAAGGATATGAAGGAACTCACCCTGACCCTTGGGGACCTTACGGATGATGAGCGCGATATTATCGAAAAAGGCTGTCTGATCAATTACTATCGTGCATAATTTGATACAATAAAATGTGGCCCGGATGATAACATAGGACTAAGCATAACGTTCCGATATCGTTCCGGCAGCCGGAGCGGGAAGGGAACGCGTTGGCTGGGAACCACAGTATGTCATGGGGACGGTTCTCATGCCTCATTTTCAAAGGAAATGTGTGCGGGAATCGTCCTCTGATCGTTATTTACAGAAGGAGGTGACAACTATGAGCGGATATGCCGTACTTGCAGCGGAGTCTTCCGGACTCAGTGATTCGTCGGTTGCCGGCCTGATCTGGCTTGGCATCTTTGCATTCATGATCGTTGCAGAGGCCACATCCGTGGGACTTACGGCCATCTGGTTTGCGGGCGGAGCGCTGGTTTCATCCGTGGCCGGATTTCTGGGAGCGGATATCGTGTGGCAGATCGTCATCTTCATGGTGGTTTCGCTGGCACTTCTGATCGCGCTCCGGCCGCTGGCGAAGAAGCGGATCATGAAGCATATCACGCCGACCAATGCGGACAGCCTGATCGGCCAGTTCTATCCGGCGCTGACCAAGATCGGTCCGGGACATGAAACCGGACAGATCCGTATCGGCGACGTGGAGTGGCGGGTGGTATCCGAGGACGGAAGCGAGATTCCGGAGGGAACGGTCGTGGAGATCCGTCGGATCGAGGGCACGAAGCTGATCGTGATCCCGAAGCCGTAGAATCCGCAGACCAAAGCGGCAGCGAAAGTTGCGCAGGATCCTGCACCGGATCCTGCGGGCAGGATCGGAAATATGACGTTTCCGTATCTTCCCGGTTTTGCCGGGCAGGAAACTTCAGTTGAACGTAGATCATTATAACTACTTAATACAGGGGGTGTATTTATGAGTCCTTCAACCATTGCTATACTTATCATTCTTTTTGTAGCTTTGATCGTACTTGCAAGTTCGATCCGTGTAGTTCGTCAGGCAACGGCCTGTGTCATCGAGCGTTTCGGAACCTATCAGACCACATGGGGCGTGGGTTTCCATGTGAAATGGCCCATCATCGACAAGATCGCACGTCAGGTGTCCCTGAAGGAGCAGGTGGCAGATTTCCCGCCCCAGCCCGTTATTACCAAGGATAATGTAACGATGCGGATCGATACGGTGCTTTTCTTCCAGATCACGGACCCGAAGCTCTATTGCTACGGCGTGGAGAATCCCATCGCCGCCATCGAGAACCTGACGGCAACCACACTTCGTAATATCATCGGTGACCTGGAACTTGACCAGACCCTTACCTCCCGTGAGACCATCAACGTAAAGATGCGTGCCACACTGGATGAGGCAACGGATCCCTGGGGAATCAAGGTCAACCGTGTGGAGCTTAAGAACATCATTCCTCCGGCTGCTATTCAGGAAGCCATGGAGAAGCAGATGAAGGCAGAGCGTGAACGGCGTGAGCAGATCCTTCGTGCGGAAGGTGAGAAGCGTTCGGCGGTCCTGATCTCCGAAGGTGAGAAGGAAGCAAAAATCCTGAAGGCCGAAGCGGAGAAGCAGTCCGCGATCCTTGCCGCAGAGGCAGAGAAGCAGGCGCAGATCCTTCGTGCAGAGGCAGACCGTGAGGCCCGTATCAAGAGGGCCGAAGGTGATGCGGAAGCAATCCTGAAGGTACAGCAGGCTGAGGCAGACGGTATCCGGATGCTGAATGAATCCATGCCCAGCCGGGAAGTCCTGACCATCCGGAGTCTGGAGGCCTTCAAGAAGGTGGCAGACGGCAAGGCAACCAAGCTGATCATCCCTACGGAACTGTCGGGAGTGACCGGTCTGGCCAGCGCAATTACGGAGACTGTTAAGACCGCAAAGGAATAAATGGTCAGATTGCACAGAATATCGCCCGGGAATTGGCTACTATTTTTGGCCGATTCCCGGGCGTTTGTTTGATTAAGGAAAAACTGTACAACATCATTCGGTTTCTTTTTTCGCTTTTAGGAATAATGCCGAAAAAAGAGTTTTCATTTTGCAAAGAGCGTGATATAATGAGAGAGGTGTTTCTGTAGCCTTGGGCATCAGAAACGGGCACATGCAAAAATAACTTGCGAAAAAGGGGTGACTTTATGGTTAAGAAGGAAATGATAGCAATGCTCCTTGCAGGGGGACAGGGGAGTCGTCTCGGCGTCCTTACTTCGAAGCTTGCAAAACCTGCGGTTGCTTTCGGCGGAAAGTATAAGATCATCGATTTCCCGCTGAGTAACTGCATCAATTCCGGAGTCGACACCGTCGGCGTTCTGACCCAGTACCGGCCGCTTCGGCTGAATCAGCATATCGGAATCGGTATGCCCTGGGATCTGGACCGTAATTTCGGTGGTGTTACGGTACTTCCGCCGTATGAGAAGAGCGGCAGTAGTCAGTGGTATACCGGTACGGCAAATGCGATCTACCAGAATCTGGAGTACATGGAGTACTATAATCCGGATTATGTGCTGATCCTTTCCAGAGACCATATTTACCAGATGGACTATGAGGTCATGCTTGACTATCATAAGTCTTCACATGCAGATGCAACCATCGCAACCTACCAGGTTCCCATGGAGGAAGCAAGCCGCTTCGGCGTCGTGATCACGGATGATCAGGGCGTGATTCATGAATTCGAGGAGAAACCGGAGAGGCCGAGAAGCAACAAGGCTTCCATGGGTATCTATATCTTCAGCTGGCCGGTGCTTCGTGATGCACTGATCGAGATGAAGGACGTTCCGTCCTGCGATTTCGGTAAGCACATCATTCCGCACATCCATGAGCAGGGCAAGAAGATCTGCGCTTACGACTTCAAGGGCTACTGGAAGGATGTCGGAACCCTCGGCTCCTACTGGGAAGCAAATATGGAGCTGGTGGATATCATTCCGGAATTCAATCTTTATGAGGAGTTCTGGCGCATTTACACCAAGAGCGACAATCTTCCGCCGCAGTATATCGCGGAAGGAAGCAAGGTGGTTAAGAGTATCATCGGTGAGGGTACGGAGATCCATGGAGATGTGGAGAATTCCGTTATCGGTTCCGGCGTTGTGATCGGCAAGGGAACCATCGTGAAGAATTCCATCATCATGAACAGTGTGACCATCGGAGAGAACTGCGTTCTGGACAAGGCCATTCTGGCTGAGGGCGTAGAGGTTGGCAGCGATGTTAAGATCGGTGTCGGCGAAGAGGCTCCGAATGACTTCGCACCGCATATTTATGCATTCGGACTTGCAACCATTGGCGAGAAATCGGTGATTCCGGACGGCGTGACCATCGGAAAGAATACAGCGATTATCGGTTCGACCACAAAGGACGAGTATCCGGATGGAATCTTGGCCAGCGGTTCCAGTATCATAAAGGCAGGTGAGTAGTATGAGAGCGATAGGAATCATTTTAGCGGGTGGTAACAGCAGCAGGATGGAGGAACTTTCCGCAAAGCGTGCGGTTGCGGCTATGCCGGTGGCAGGCTGCTACAGAGCGATCGACTTTGCACTGTCTAACATGTCCAACTCCCATATACAGCGGGTAGCAGTATATACACAGTACAACTCCAGATCCCTGAACGAGCATCTGAATTCCTCCAAATGGTGGGATTTCGGACGTAAGCAGGGCGGTCTGTACATTTTCACACCGACCATCACAACGACCAACAGCTACTGGTACAAGGGTACCGCAGATGCACTGTATCAGAATATCAATTTCCTGAAGGATGCACACGAGCCCTATGTTGTGATTGCTTCCGGTGACGGTATCTACAAGCTGGATTACAACAAGGTTCTGGAGGATCATATCTCCAAGGGCGCAGACATCACCATCGTAACCAAGGATCTTGCTCCTCAAGAGGACGATATCAGCCGTTTCGGTGTTGTAAAGCTTGGTGACAACAACCGGGTAGAGGATTTCGAGGAGAAGCCGATCGTGGCAGAGACCAGCACCGTATCCATCGGTGTCTATGTGATCCGCAGACGTCAGCTGATCGAACTTCTGGAGGCCTGCGCGGCTGAAGGACGTACCGATTTCGTAAAGGATATCCTGGTTCGTTACAAGAACATTAAGAAGATCAATGCATATCGTCTGGAAGGCTACTGGAGAAATGTAGGTTCCGTAGATTCCTACTATCGGACGAATATGGATTTCCTGCAGCAGGATGTACGTGATTACTTCTTCCGTCAGCAGCCGGGCGTTTACACGAAGGTAGAGGATCTGCCTCCGGCAAAGTACAACGGAGAAGCGGTTGCATCCAACAGCCTGATCGCAAGCGGCTGTATCATCAACGGTACCGTGGAGAATTCCGTTCTCTTCAAGAAGGTATATGTAGGAAACAACTGTGTGATCAAGAATTCGATCATCCTGAACGACGTTCATATCGGAGACAACTGTTATCTGGAGAACTGCATCATCGAGTCCAGAGATACGATCCGTGCGAACACCGTTCATACGGGAGAAGCAGGAAAGCCGAAGATCATCGTGGAGAAGAGCTTCCGGTACACCATTTAATGAGAGGGTTCTGTAAGACAGAATTAAAGACATTTCAATCGGCATACGGAGACGTTCGGAGCATGTGTCCCGACAGGTCACATGAAGGAAGGTAGTTTTACCGAAGGGATCCATAGTTTTTAGGAGGTTACACAATATGCAGATTACGGATGTAAGAGTAAGAAAGGTAGCAAAAGAGGGGAAAATGCGTGCAGTTGTTTCGATCACCATCGACAACGAGTTCGTGATCCATGACATTAAGGTGATCGAGGGCGAGAAGGGCCTCTTCATCGCGATGCCCAGCAGAAAGTCTTCGGACGGTGAGTATCGTGATATCGCACATCCGATCAATTCCGGAACCAGAGAGATGATCCAGTCTCTGATCCTTGAGAAGTATGAGCAGACATCCTTCGAGGAGTCGGATCCGGAATAAAATGTCTGTTCCTGTAATAGACAGGCTTAAGAGAACGGCTGTGACCTGACCGGGTCGCAGCCGTTCTGCTTTGTACTCAGTAGGAGACCGAAATTATGTCAACCAAAGCTGCCCGGAATCTCTCGTCAGGTCATGAGAGCGAGACATGTGGTACATGTCCGTCCGCCTTGACAATCTACGGAAATCGTGTAAACTAATGCCATAGTGGTGACGGGACCGGACGTTGTGCCCGTATACCGGAATGATATTGTAAGACAGGAGACAGAACATGAGTCAGTTAACGGCACTGATCCTTGCTGCGGGCAAGGGGACACGTATGAAATCCGACCTTCCGAAGGTGCTTCACACCTGCTGCGGAAAGCCGATGGTAAGCCATGTGATCGAGGCGGCACGGGCGGCAGGCGCGGACCGGGTCGTAGTGATCGCGGGCTATAAGAGTGAAATGGTGCATGCGGAACTCGGGGATACCGTGCTCTATGCGGAGCAGACCGAGCAGCTGGGAACCGGCCATGCGGTAATGTGTGCGGAGGGACAGCTGGGAAATGAGGGTGAGACCCTGATCCTCTGCGGGGATACACCGCTGGTTACGGCGGAGACCCTGAAACAGCTCTCCGAGGCACATCGTGCGGCAGGCAACGGAGTGACCGTGCTTTCCGCCATTCTGGAGGATCCGAAGGGCTATGGCCGGATCATCCGCGATGCGGAAGGGGCGTTCCTTAAGATCACGGAGGATAAGGACTGCACGGAAGAGGAGCGTGCCACGAAGGAGATCAACGCGGGCATGTATCTCTTCGATACCGCCATGCTCCGGGACAGTCTGTCGAAGCTGACAAATGACAATGCCCAGGGAGAGTATTATCTGACGGATACCATCGAACTGATCAAGCATGCCGGCGGACGCGTGGATGCCATGCCGGTCAGCGATACAAATGAGATCCTCGGAGTGAATACGAAGGAGCAGCTTGCAACTGCGGAAGAAATTATGTCAACCAGATAGCGGGTGAGGATGACATACCGCGGTCAGAACGACATACTGCTGTCATCCTGAGCGAAGGGAAGGATCTGATATGCAGAGATTCTTCGGCTGACGCTTCAGAATGACATAGCGCTGTCATCCTGAGTGAAGCGAAGGATCGGATCCCGGGAAGAGAAGACAGTATCAGATGAATCATACTTGTAAGGGGTATAACGGATAGGAAATCATATGAAGATCATAGTCGGACTCGGGAATCCCGGCATGAAGTACGCCGGAACCCGTCACAATACCGGTTTCGCCGCTCTGACACAGCTGGCGGACCGCTACAACATTTCACTGAATAAGAAGGAAGCAAAGAGCATCACCGGTCACGGAGTGATCGAAGGGGAGAAGGTGGTCCTGGCCATGCCGCAGACCTACATGAATCTCTCCGGTGAGGCGGTGCAGCCGCTGCTGGCTTTCTACAAATGTACCCCGGATGACCTGATCGTTCTTTATGACGATGTGGATCTGGACGTGGGCAGACTCCGAATCCGCGGGCAGGGCAGTGCCGGTGGCCATAACGGCATGAAGAGCATTATAGAACATATCGGCACGGATACATTCCCACGTGTACGGGTGGGTGTCGGTAAAAAGCCCGAGGGCTGGGATCTGGCGGATTATGTTCTCTCAAGGATCGCA
Source organism: Eubacterium sp. (assembly GCA_017437905.1). Taxonomy (GTDB): domain Bacteria; phylum Bacillota; class Clostridia; order Lachnospirales; family Lachnospiraceae; genus Eubacterium_Q. Next base: position 14,255 of record JAFRWY010000018.1, on the reverse strand, counting down.
AAGGAGGAATTTCCCGTATTCCGCGAAGCCTGTGAGAATGCAGCGGATGCCGTCCGGTTGATCATTTCCGACGGGGTCCAGGCCGCACAGAACCGGTATAACTAAGCGAAAGGAAACCAAATGGACGCGATTCGTGTGCCGGTTTCCGAAATGAAATGCATAGAGAGTGCGAAGGCGGATCTGGCCGGGGGCAGGACTCCGGTAACGATCTGGGGAGCGTCCCGGAATGTGAGACCGCTGGTGATGGAAGCACTGCGTGGCGGAGCCGGGCAGGTGCTGCTGGTCACGCATGATGAGGCAAGAGCGGACCAGCTCTATCAGGATTATCGCTTCTATGACCGGAATGTCTACATTTATCCGGCCAAGGATGTCCTTTTCTACTATGCGGATGTGCACGGAAATCTGGCAGCAAGGAAGAGACTGGAGATCATAAAAAGAATACAGGACAGGGAACCCTCGGTCATTATTCTGACCGTGGAAGGTCTGATGGATCGGATCCCCACACCGGACATGGTGCAGAGGAACTCCTTATCCCTTACGAAGGGAGAAGAGATCCAGCTGACTGCCATGCAGCGTCTGCTGACGGGCATGGGATATGAAATGGTTCCGCTGGTCGAAATTGCAGGGCAGTTTTCTGTGCGGGGAGGTATCCTGGATATCTTCCCGCTCACGGAAGAGTGCCCCGTTCGTGTTGAACTGTGGGGGGACGAGATCGAATCCATCCGTGCATTTGATGCATCCACCCAGCGGTCCATCGAGGAAATGGACACGGTGGAGATCCTTCCTGCCACGGAATTCGTGCTGGACGATGAGAGAAAGACCCGGGGCATCCGTAGGATCGAAGAGGAGCATGAGAAAGCCGCGAAGGCCTTTAAGGAGAGCTTCCATACCGAGCAGTACGCCAGGCTGAATAAAGCGGTGCGGGACCTGACGGAGGGACTGGAGAATTTCGCGGGGGCTTCCAAGATCGACAGTCTGGTGGGATATTTCTATCCGGAGTCGGTCTCATTTCTGGATTATCTGCCGAAGGATACAAGGATCTTCGTCGATGATCCGGTAAGGGTATCGGAAAAGGCACGGGTCTATTTTGAAGAATTCCGTATGGCCATGGAGTCACGGCTGTCCGGCGGCTACATCCTGCCGGGACAGGCGGATGTTCTTTTCAGTGATGCCGAGATCATGAACCGTCTGGCGGACAGCGCGGATGTGCTCTTTACGGATTTCCTGGAGCAGCAGAAGGTGATCCCGTCAAAGGAACAGCTGGAATTCACGGCGAAACAGATGACACCCTACGGAGGCCGTCTGGATGAAATGGCGGCGGAGCTGTCAAAGTACCGGGAAGACGGATACCGGATCCTTCTTGTGTCCATGTCAAAGACCCGGGCAGGCCGGTTCGCGGAGGCGCTTCAGGAGAGGGATATTCCGGCGTTTTTCTCGGCAAGTAAAAACCGTGTTCTGCAGCCGAGGGAGGTCATGGTCACCACGGGAAGTCTGGAAAGCGGTTTCCTGCTTCCGGATGCAAAGCTGGTGGTGCTGACGGAGTCGGAAATGCTCCGCAGGGATAAGGAAAAGACCCGCCGGCAGCGGTCCTGCTACTCCGGAGAGCAGATCTCCGATCTTCGGGATCTGCATGTGGGCGATTATGTGGTGCATGAACGCCACGGCATCGGTATCTATCGGGGTATCGAACAGGTGGAGACCGACGGACGTCTGAAGGATTATATCAATATCGATTATGCGGACGGAGGGAAGCTTTTTATACCGGTGGACCGTCTGTCTGCCATCGGAAAATATGCAGACCAGAATGCCGCAAAACCGAAGCTGAACAAGCTGGGGGGCGGCGAGTGGGAGAAGACCCGGAAGCGGGTCCGTACCCATGTGGATCACATGGCGGAAGAGCTGATCAGCCTCTATGCGGACCGGCAGTCGAAACAGGGGCATGTCTATCCGCCGGACACGGTATGGCAGAAGGAATTTGAAGAAACATTTCCTTACGAGGAGACAGAGGATCAGCTGCGTGCCATTGAGGATACGAAACGTGACATGGAGTCGGGCAAGATCATGGACCGTCTGATCTGCGGGGACGTGGGCTTCGGGAAGACCGAGGTGGCTCTTCGGGCAGCTTTTAAGGCGGTGCAGGATAACCGGCAGGTGGCCTATCTGGTTCCGACCACCATTCTGGCACAGCAGCATTTTGACACATTTATCAAACGGCTCTCCGGCTATCCTGTGAATATCCGGATGCTGTCCCGGTTCTGTACGCCGAAGGAGACGAAGGAGACCCTGGAGGGGCTGGCAAAGGGTACCGTGGATGTGGTGATCGGTACGCACCGGCTGCTGTCCAAGGACGTGAGCTTCGCGAATCTGGGCCTTCTTGTGATTGACGAGGAGCAGCGCTTCGGTGTCCGGCATAAGGAGAAGATCAAGCAGCTCAGGAAGACGGTGGATGTGCTGACCCTTACGGCGACACCGATCCCCCGGACCCTGCACATGAGCATGGTGGGGATCCGTGACATGAGTCTGCTGCAGGAACCGCCGGTGGACCGGCGTCCGATCCAGACCTATGTCATGGAGTATGACCGGGAGCTGGTGAAGGAGGCCTGCCGCAGGGAGCTGGCCCGGAAGGGGCAGGTGTACTATGTCTATAACCGTGTGGACGATATCGCGCGGATCGCTTCGGAACTGACGGAAATGCTGCCGGATGCCAGGATCGCCTTTGCCCACGGCAAGATGACCTCCCGGGAACTGGAAAGCCTGATGCGGGATTTCGTGGAGCAGGAGATCGATGTGCTGGTTACCACCACCATCATCGAGACCGGACTGGATATTCCGAACGTGAATACCATCATTATCCATAACGCCGACCGTTTCGGCCTTGCCCAGCTGTATCAGCTCCGGGGCCGGGTGGGACGATCGGGCAGGAATGCATTTGCATTTCTGATGTATCAGCAGAACAAGCTGATCAAGGAAGAGGCGGAGAAGCGGCTTTCCGCAATTCGGGAGTTTACAGAGCTGGGCTCAGGATATAAAATATCCCTGAAGGACCTGGAGATCCGCGGTGCCGGAAATGTTCTGGGCAGCGATCAGTCCGGGCATATGGAGGAGGTCGGCTACGACCTTTACGTGAAAATGCTTTCTTCCGCCATTCGTAAGAAGAAGGGCGAGGAGGAAGAGGAGGATTTCGATACGGTGATCGAACTTCCCATCGATGCGTATATCCCGGATCCCTACGTCCGGAGCGAGTATCTGAAGCTGGATATGTATAAGCGGATCTACCGGATCCGTACGGCGGAGGATGCGGACGCCATCCGGATGGAAATGACGGACCGGTTCGGCGAGCTGCCGAAGCAGGTGGAGCGTCTGCTCCGGGTAGCGGAGCTGAAGGCGGTGGCTCACAGCTGCTGCATGACCGAGATCAAGTACCAGGACGGTGAAGTGATCTATCTGATCCGGAACGGTACACGGGTGAATGCGGATCAGATTCCCGTATTCCTGAAGAAAAGGAAGGGGATGCGGCTGGTGGTGGCCAAGAAATCCGGCTTTGCCATCCGCAGATCGAAGCTGATCCAGGAGGAATTCCTGGACCAGGTAACCGAGGATATCCGCATGATCCGTGAGATGCTGATCCCCGGGAAGGGCGGCTCCGATCCGGTGGAAGCAAAATGACAAGTCATCCTGAGGAGCCTGCGACGAAGGATCTTATCTATGAACAGATTGGTAGGTAATTATGACTGATGGAATGAAAAAACGCATACGCATACTGGCACTGCTGCTGGCATTTGCCTTCCTGCTCACGGCCTGCGGAGAGCAGAAGACGGAGGAGAAGACGGAAGAGGAGTCCGTGGCAGCGGTATTCCATTTCCAGGGCAAGCCGATCACCCTCGGCGAGGTCTATCTCTATGCAGAGCCCGTGATCGAGGATTATGATAAGAAGTACGGCTCGGACATCTGGGCGATGGAGGTTTCCGCGGAGGACGGAAATTCCCAGAACATGCTGACCGTCACCCGGAAGGATATCATCGAGAATATCGTCAAGGTGAAGGTGCTTCTTACAAAGGCTGCAGACTACGGCGTGTCTCTCAGCGAAGCGGAGAAGGCGGATGCGGAGGATGATACGGAAGCATTCTGGAAGAATCTGACGGATGCCCAGATCCGTGAAATGGAGTTTACCCGCGATATGGTGCGTACCTGCATGGAAGAGAACCGTCTGGCGGCCAAGGTATATGATGCCATGATGGCGGATGCGGGGATCGAGATCTCGGATGAACGCGCCCGGGAGACGACATTTTTCGATATGTATTTTCCCTGCTATAAGGAAAATGTGAACGGTGTCGCCCAGCCGATGGATGAGAAGGAGAAGAAGGAACAGTATGACAAGGCCGTGCAGGCATATAATTCCCTGATCACTCCCATGGATGAGAGTACGGAAAGGGATCCGGCGAAGATCGCCACCTACTATGCTCTGAAGGATTCCTCCTACTATACCATGACTCCGGATGAGATCCGTGAGGCTTACGGCAAGGAAATCTCCGATATGCTTTATACCCTGGAGGACGGCTCCTGCAGTCTTGTGACGGAGACGGAGTACGGTTACCATGTTTTCTACATGAAAGCCCTGACCGACCGGGAAGCAACGGATAAGATGAAGGCCAAGATGGAGAGAGAGGAGAAGAATGCATACTTTTCAAAGCTCTACACCGAATGGCTGAAGCAGGTGGATCCGAACTACCACTACGAAGACTCGGTGGACTTTGAACTTTACGGCAGGATCGAATTCAATTAGGTTTAAAATGAAGCATCCCGGGAGCTTCCTGCAAAGGAAACTCCCGGGATGCTTCTTCGATGTCGTTTTAAGCGAAGGATTATCAGTTGAAGGGATTCTCCGGCTGTTGCCTCGGAATGACATATGGATGTCATCCTGAGCGAAGCGAAGGATCTCAGATACCGAGTATGTGGGATGCAAACTGGAAGTAGATCAGCAGTGAGATGGCATCCACGATGGTCGTAATGAAAGGACTCGCCATAACCGCAGGGTCGAACCCGATCTTCTTCGCCAGGATCGGCAGCGAACAGCCTACGAACTTCGCCACGATCACGGTGCATACCAGTGTGATGCAGACTACGAAGGCCACGATCATTTCCACCTTGTCGATGAAGATCAGTTTGCAGAAATTTGCAACCGCCAGGGTTGCGCCGCACATCAGGGACACGAAGAATTCCTTGCCCTGGATCCGGAAAATGTCCCGGAACTCGATCTCTTCAAGAGAGAGACCGCGGATGATGGATACAGAGGCCTGGGAGCCTGCATTTCCGCCCGTATCCATCAGCATGGGGATGTAGGCGGTAAGGACCACGTAAGCCCCCAGAGCCTGCTCATAATGGGTGATGATGGCTCCGGTGAAGGTGGCGGAGATCATCAGGAGCAGCAGCCAGGGGATGCGCTTCTTGAAGGTCTCGAAGGCCGTGGTCTTCATGTAGGGCTTGTCCGTGGGAATAATTGCGGCCATTCGCTCGATATCCTCGGTATTCTCTTCCTGCAGGACATCGATAACGTCGTCGAAGGTGATGATACCCACGAGACGCTGCTCGTTATCCACAACGGGGAGAGAGAGGAAATTGTAACGGTCGAAGGAGTGGGCAACCTTCTCCTGGTCTTCGGTGGTGGTCACATAAATGATGTTGGTCTCCATGATGTCACGGATCTGGGTCTCATACTCGGAGAGCAGCAGATCCTTGATGGTCACGACTCCCAGAAGCTCCCGCTTCGCATTTGTTACGTAACAGGTATAAATGGTCTCTTTATCCACGCCGACCTTCCGGATGCGGTCAAATGCTTCGCGGACGGTCATTCCCTCCTGCAGACGCACATACTCGGTGGTCATGATGCTTCCGGCGGAATCCTCCGGATATTTCAGGAGTTCGTTGATCTCCCGACGGGTAACGGGATCCGTGTTGCGGAGGATCCTCTGGACCACGCTGGCGGGCATTTCCTCGATCATGTCGACGGTATCATCGAGGAACAGATTCTCGATGATATAATTCAGCTCCTTATCGGAAAAGGCACGGATCAGCTTCTCCTGGGTCTCCGGCTCCAGATAGGAGAAGGTATCGGCGGCCAGCTCCTTCGGCAGGATGCGGAAGGCGATGGACAGCTCTTCCTCCTCCAGCTCGCCCAGGATTTCGGCCAGGTCGACCTCATTCTGCTCGGAGAGCAGTTCTCTTGCTTCATGCAGCTTTCGGTCCTTCAGAAGCTGTGACAGGCGTTCCATATCAAAATCATCGATGTCGAAGGCTTTTGTCTCGACTTTTTTTGTTTCCTGATTTTCCAATGGTCTCACCTCCTGTTCATCGTTTTCTTTCGAATATGCTGTGACGGGTCCGCTCACGGATCCGCAGGCCGGTCACCCCATAAGAAAAGGACACCGGTCATCTGTCGGTGTCCTTTGCATGGATTCTGTATCTGTTTCGTGGTTATTTCGTACCCGTAGACCCGAAGCCTCCGGCTCCGCGCTCTGTATCGGACAGTTCATCCGCCTCTTCAAACACACCCATCACATAGGGCGTGATGACCAGCTGGGCGATCCGCTCTCCGGGCTCGATGGATGCATCCGTAAGAGAGTGGTTGTGCAGAGCCACCAGAACCTCACCACGATAATCTGAATCGATTACACCGACTTTATTTGCGGGGGCAAGCCCCTTCTTACTGGCCAGACCGCTTCGGGCATAGATCAGCCCGGCATAGCCCTCCGGAAGCTCCATGGATAGGCCGGTCGGTATGAGCACAGTCTGCCCTGAGGCAATCGTAAGCGCGCTGTCAATGCAGGCATAAAGGTCTGCACCGACAGCGTTCATAGACCCGTACGTGGGGATCGCAGCGTTCGGCTTGATCTTTTTAATTTTCACGGGAAATGTCTGTACCAATTTCTTTTACCTCAAGTACTGTTTCGATGTGTTCCGGGCCGGGTGTTTCGCGGCCGGACCATAGTTATTCTACCACATGTCCGGGAACATGTGAACCTCTATTTTTCGAGGACCATTTCCCGGTGATGAGATTCTTCGCGCTGCTCGGAATGACAGGAGCCGATGATCCGGTTCTCCGGGGAGGATGCAGGATCCTTTGCTCTACTCAGAATGACAGGAGCCGGTGGTTCCGGTTCCTACTCCGGTCAGTTCCCCAGCGGGGTATATTCATTCAGCGGATGGAGAACAACGCTTCCGGTCTTCCTGGTCTCACGCATATCGATGATCCTCTGGTTCTCGGAACCGCGGAACCGAAGTTTTAAATTCAGAAGGTCCTCCATAAAGGGTCCGTCCACCAGAACATCGATATTGTCAAGGATGCTGTCCGTATAGTCTGCGATATAGCGGCTTCCGCCGGGAATCAGATTAATATCATAGGTATTTCCGGTGTAGACCCAGATGTCCTTCGTCGGCAGATCCCGGCGCACCCTCTGGATCACTTCACAGACGGAGGGCTGGTTCTGGGGCTCGAAGGGTTCGCCGCCCAGGATGGTCAGTCCCCTGTAGTAGGAGGGGGTGAGCTCCCGGATCAGGTAATCCTCGGTTTCCTTCGTCCAGAGATGTCCGTAATTAAAGTCCCATGTTTTGCTGTTAAAGCAGCCCTTGCAGTGGATGGTGCATCCGCTGACGAAGAGGCTGATGCGCATCCCCGGTCCGTTGGCCGTGTCTGCTTTATATATTTCCCCAATATGCATTGTAATACCCCTTTTTGATTCAAGAATGAAATATGCCTCATGTCCGATGCGGCCATGAGACATATTCAGTATTCATTATTTCATTCCAATTGTCAAGCATGAACTGAGCCCTGCTGCAGTTCGCAGGTCATTTCACGGCCGCCGGGCCGTGGATGACAGTCAAGTGGCGCCTATACTACGAGTCACATCCGCATTCGCATGCAGCCTGGGTCGGTGCGATCACTGCTTCGGAGTATTCCACCTCCGGATAGCTGCTCTTGCTGACGTGCAGTACGCGGGACTTGATCTCTTTGGTCTTTCCTACGTTCCAGAAGTTCTCGCCCAGGTATCCGCAGGTACGACGGGTCACGGTCATCTTGGCGTGATCCTTGTTGTGGCACTGGGGGCACTCCCACTCGTTGTTGTCATTGACCTTGATCTCGCCGTCAAAGCCGCAGATATGGCAGTAGTCAGACTTGGTGTTGAACTCCGCATACTGGATATTGTCATAGATGAAACGAACCATCTCGGACAGGGCTTCCAGATTGTTGGACATGTTCGGAACCTCCACATAGGAGATGCATCCGCCGGAGGAGATGGGCTGGAACTGTGCCTCAAACTTGAACTTGGTGAAGGCATCGATATCTTCACGCACATCCACATGGTAGGAGTTGGTGTAGTAACCCTTGTCGGTAACATCCGGGATGGTACCGAAACGTGCCTTGTCGATCCGTGCGAACCGGTAGCAGAGGGACTCTGCCGGGGTTCCGTAAAGAGCAAATCCGATTCCCGTGTCAGCCTTCCACTGATCGCAAGCACCGCGAAGACGGTTCATGACGCGCATTGCAAAGTCGAAGCCTTTTTCGGTGGTCTGGCTTTCTCCGGTCATCAGTTTGGTCAGTTCATAAAGACCGATGTAGCCAAGGGAAATGGAGGAATATCCGCCCATCAGGTATTTGTCGATCTTCTCGCCCTTGCCGAGACGTGCGATGGCACCGTACTGCCAATGGATCGGGGAAACATCGCTGGTCACACCCATCAGTGCGTTGTGACGGCACATAAGAGCTTCGTAGCAGAGCTCCAGACGCTCATCGAAGATCTTCCAGAACACATCCTCGTCACCGTGTGCGATGATACCCATCTGGGGCAGATTCAGGGATACAACGCCCTGATTGAAACGTCCCTCGAACTTGTAGTTTCCGTTTGCGTCCTTCCAGGGAGAAAGGAAGCTGCGGCAGCCCATGGGTGAGAATACATTTCCTTCATAATTCTCACGCATCTTCTTTGCGGAGATATAATCCGGATACATGCGCTTTGCAGAACACTGTACCGCCATCTCCGTGATGTAATCATACTTTCCGCCGGAGAGATTGTTGCACTCATCCAGCACATAAACCAGCTTCGGGAAAGCGGGTGTTACATAAACGCCCACCTCGTTCTTGATACCCTCAAGTCTCTGACGGAGCACCTCCATGATGATCCGTGCATTCTCCTCGATGTACTCATCGTTCGGATCCAGATGCAGGAAGAGGGTTACGAAAGGAGACTGGCCGTTGGTGGTCATCAGGGTATTGATCTGATACTGCATGGTCTGGACGCCGCTCTTTAACTCGTCCTCCAGACGCTCCTGGATCATGGCCTCCAGGGTCTCCGGATCCACCTTGCCTGCGAAGTTGTCCTCGAAGATCGCTTTGTATTTTTCATAGCTCTTGCGGAGATACTTGCCCAGATGGATCATATCCACGGACTGTCCGCCGTACTGGGAGGAAGCCACGGATGCAATGATCTGTGTGGTTACCGTGCAGGCTACCTGGAAACTCTTCGGGCTTTCGATCAGCTTGCCGTTCATTACGGTACCGTTGTCCAGCATATCTCCGATATTGATGAGGCAGCAGTTGAAGATCGGCTGCAGGAAATAATCCGCATCATGGAAATGCAGCACGCCGTCGTCATGTGCCTTGGAGATCTTCTCCGGAAGCAGGACACGACGGGTCAGATCCTTGGAAACCTCACCGGCGATCAAGTCACGCTGTGTGGATGCAACGGTTGCGTTCTTATTGGAGTTCTCCTCCATAACGTCCTTGTTGCTGTTCTTGATCAGGCTGAGGATGGAATCATCCGTGGTATTGGCCTTACGAACAAGTTCTCTGGTATAACGATATATAATGTAGGTCTTCGCAAGGATGTATTTACCGTCCTCCATCAGCTCCTGCTCGATGATGTCCTGGATATCCTCAACGAGAATTCTCTTTCTTTTCTTGGTCTCGATCCCCTGTACGATCTCCTCGATCTTGGCATCGCACACTTTCTCCTCGGGCTCCACCTCGGCATTGGCTTTCTGGATCGCTACCACAATCTTGCTACGGTCAAAGTCAACGATATGACCATCCCTTTTTACTACCTTCATCCCAATACTCTCCTCTACCATATATAGAACAAAATGCGTCGCTAAAAGCGATTCCTGTCACGAATCGCCTGCAAGAATTGATTATAGCACTACATCTTGTCTTTGTAAACCCCTAAATACTAAATATTGTTCTCGATTTTTGGGCTGGATACTATATATTGGGGATTCAAAACCGGGAGAAAAATGAAATCGCACGGAAATCCGTTCATTTTTCGGGAGATTTATAGAATAAAGAGCGGAAAATGGGTGAACATTTTGATTTTTCTCTTTCCATTTTCATTTCATTATGATATAACATGGTAGATTGGAAAACAAGTAAAATTTAGAGAAAGTGAGTAGACCAATGATACGTAAGAAACTGTGCATGCTGCTTGTCGGATGTCTGGGACTTTCCCTGATGACCGGCTGTGGCTCGAAAGGCTCCAATCCGGCAGAGGCGCTGAAGGAACGTTATTCCCAGTATGTAGATCTCGGAGATTACAAGGGAATCCAGTATAAACCGACTGAGACAAAGATCACAACGGAACGGGTGGATACCGAAGTGAACCGGCTGGTTACCCAGAACGGAACAAAGGTTGAGAAGAAGGAAGGGGTTGCCCTGACGGGTGACACCGTAAATATCGATTACGTGGGAACCGTTGACGGCGTTGAGTTCGAAGGCGGGAACACCAAGGGCGCAGGTACCGAGATCACACTGGGCTCCAGCGGTTATGTCGACAATTTCGATGATCAGATCGCAGGACACAGCCCCGGGGAGACCTTTGATGTAAATGTAACCTTCCCGGCGGATTACCATACTGCGGATCTGGCCGGCAAGCCGGCAGTGTTCAAGACAACACTGAACTATATCGTTTCCACCGAGTATCCGGAGCTGAACGATGAACTTGTGGCTGAAAAGACGGAATATAAGACCGTGGAAGAGTACCGGGCGGCGAAGGAAGCCGAGTTGGTGAAGACCCAGGCCGAGGAAGATCTGGAGACGGATCAGGAAGCCATGATGACACAGATGATGGAGACTTCCGCCGTAAAGCAGTATCCCCAGGCAGAACTGGAAGAGCGGGTCCAGCAGCTGGTCAACCAGATTCAGAACGCAGCCAGCTCCTACGGTATGACACTGGATCAGTATCTGATGGTTTTCGGCTATGACGCTGACGGTTTCCAGGAGGAGATCCGTACTTCTACAGAGAAATATATCAAGCGGAAGATGATCGTGGCTGCCATTGCTTCAAAGGAAGACATCAACGTGTCCAAGGATGAGGCGGATGCGAAGATCAAGGAACTGCTCAGTGCCACGGGGCTGACGGACGTGAACGATCTGAATTCCCGTACCGGCTACACGGAAGAGGATTATTACTACATCGTCCTTGAGGAAAAGGTGATCGATTTCATTTATACCAATGCGAGCCCGAAGACAACGGATGACGGAGAGACCGTGATCGTGGACGAGGGTACGGAGGCGGCTACGGAAGGTACATCTACAGAAGCCGCATCCACCGCGGATACCACCACGGAAGCAGCATCTGAGCAGTAACGGATTCCGGATGCTCCGGCAGGGCGAAACATTTTTTCGATGTTTCATAAAATTCTGTTGACAACAGGGATGCAAAATGGTATCATCTCTGAGTGACGTTTCGTAAGAAGCGTCCATACGCAGTTGTGGCGGAATTGGCATACGCGCATGATTCAGGTTCATGTCCGCATTACGCGGGTTCGGGTTCAAGTCCCGTCAACTGCACATACATAGGCTTACGCGCGTTTCGGTTTCGGGACGCGCGTACTTTAACAGAAAGGAAAGGTCGGTATGGCTGAAGAGAAGAAGAATATTCTCACATACGAAGGTTTCAAGAAGCTCGAGGATGAGCTCCAGAATCTGAAGGTGTTCCGCCGCAGGGAGGTTGCCCAGAAGATTAAGGAAGCCAGAGAACAGGGCGACTTGTCAGAGAACGCTGAGTACGATGCAGCCAGAGACGAGCAGCGGGAGATCGAGAACCGGATCGCAGAGATCGACAAGATCCTGAAGAATGCGGTTGTCGCAGAGGAGGATTCCGAGAATACGGAAGCCATCAACTTCGGCTGTACGGTGACCTTTGAAGATATGGAGAACCATCAGTCCTACACCTATAAGCTGGTAGGTTCGACCGAAACGGACATCCTGAACGGTATGATCTCGAACGAGTCTCCGGTAGGATCCAAGCTGATCGGTTCCAAGGTGGGACAGGTGATCACGGTTGATGCTCCGAACGGAACCATCAGCTACAAGATCACGGACTTCAAGCGATAAGATCAGCGATCTAAACTGCAAAAGGAAAGTTCATAGGGGTGCCTCCGGCATCCCTATATTTATTAAAGAAGAAGAGGAGTTTTGCAACATGGCAGAAGGACAGAACAAGGGAAATGAGAATCAGAACAAGGGACAGGCAAAGGAGCAGGATCTGAACCAGCTCTTAAAGGTCCGCCGCGAGAAGCTTGCAGAGCTCCAGGAGGCGGGACAGGATCCCTTCGTCATCACAAAGTATGACGTCAGCATTCACACCGCAGAGGCAAAGGAAGCCTTCGAGGCAAAATGGCCGAAGCCGGCAGAGGGAGAAGAGATCCCCGAGATCCCGGAGGAGGAGCGGATGAATGTGTCCATCGCAGGACGTCTTATGTCCAAGCGTGTCATGGGCAAGGCATCCTTCGGAAATCTTCAGGATCTTTCCGGGAATATCCAGCTCTATGTGACCAGAGATGATCTGGGGGAGGAGGCCTATAAGGGCTTCAAGCGCATGGATATCGGTGATATCGCGGGTGTAAAAGGCTATGTCTTCCGCACCAAGACCGGTGAGATCTCCGTTCATGCAAAGGAAGTGACCCTGCTTACCAAGAGTCTGCAGATCCTTCCGGAGAAGTTCCACGGTCTTACCAATACGGATCTTCGTTATCGTCAGAGATATGTGGATCTCATCATGAACCCGGAGGTAAAGGATACCTTCGTAAAGCGTTCGAAGATCATTTCCTGCATCCGTCGGTTCCTGGATGAGCAGGGCTTCATGGAAGTGGAGACCCCCATGCTGGTAGCCAATCCGGGTGGAGCGGCAGCACGTCCCTTTGAGACCCATTTCAATGCACTGGATGAGGACTTAAAGCTTCGTATATCTCTTGAACTTTACCTGAAGCGACTGATCGTCGGCGGCATGGAGCGGGTTTACGAGATCGGCCGTGTATTCCGGAACGAGGGTGTGGATACCCGTCACAATCCGGAGTTCACACTGATGGAGCTGTATCAGGCATATACCGACTATCACGGCATGATGGATCTGACGGAGGCCATGTACCGTCACATCGCTGAGGAGGTTCTGGGAACCACAAAGATCACCTATCAGGGTGTGGAAATGGATCTGGGCAAGCCCTTCGAGCGGATCACCATGGTGGATGCGGTTAAGAAGTATTCCGGCGTAGACTGGAACACCGTGGCAGACGATGAGGCTGCAAAGGCTCTGGCAAAGGAGCATCATATTGAGTTTGAAGACTTCCATAAGAAGGGTGATATCCTGAATCTCTTCTTTGAGACCTATGTTGAGGAGCATCTGATCCAGCCGACATTTGTCATGGATCACCCCATTGAGATCTCTCCGCTCACCAAGAAGAAGCCGGAGGACCCCAACTATGTAGAGCGTTTCGAGTTCTTCATGAACGGCTGGGAGATGGCAAATGCATACTCCGAGCTGAACGATCCCATTGATCAGAGGGAGCGTTTCGCAGCCCAGGATGCACTGGCAGATGCCGGTGATGACGAGGCACAGCACACGGATGAGGATTTCCTGAATGCGCTGGAAGTAGGTATGCCCCCTACCGGCGGTATCGGATACGGTATCGACCGTCTGGTGATGATCATGACCGACAGCCCGGCTATCCGCGATGTGCTCCTCTTCCCGACGTTAAAATCGTTATCCTAATGACACTCAGCGACATCAGACGACGCGTTCCGACGTTCTACGGACAATCCTGGATACAGACGGACCGACCTTAAAAAACGCGTTTTCTGACAAGCGTGTCGGAAGATTACGGAAGCTGATGTAAGAAGTGAAAAATCGTTCGTGGAAAGCGACGGAGCTTGTTGTAGACCACGATTTAAACTGAAAACAGGGAGTCCAAAGGAACAGCTTTTGGATGGC
>JAFRWY010000017.1 GCA_017437905.1 Eubacterium sp. | reverse complement strand
TCCAGCATATTTCCGGTATCCCAAAGCAGCGGAACATATCCGTAGATATCACAGTTTGCATAGAAATTATCATACCAGAGCTGCCAGTTGGGCTTCATCTCCCGGTTGGATGTGGGAAGAACACCGCACTCGCCGATGATGATCCCATACCCCTGATCCGTATAGACGGAAAGATTCTTCAGGATCGTATTCATTTCCTCATAGTTCTTCTTTGTGCCCCAGGTTGATGAACCGGAGCTTCCACAGTAGCTCCAGGGGGTATAATAATGCACGGAAAGGAAAAGCTTATCCGCAACCGTATCCGTCGGCATGTGCCACCTGGAATCCAAGGTCTGTGTAATGTCCGTACCGTAGCCCGGGATCAGAAGAAAACGGGTTTTATTGTATCCGTCCAGGGAACGGATCGTATCAACGAACAGCTGATTGACTTTATTGGCAGTATCATAGCATTCATCCTTGGAAAGGCCGTTTCCGTCCTTTACGATGGGATTTCCGATGTCATTGAAGCGGTCGCCCAGTTCCTCATTTCCGCCTTCCAGGATGAGATGCTCATCATAATCCTTGAAATACGTCCCCACCTGGGTCCACATTTCCTTGAAAATGGTATATCCGATCTCCCGGCGGGATGCGTCCTTCTCACCGAAGACACCCCACCACTGGCCGTCCCAGTGATCGTTCAGAACCACGAAAAGTTCATCCTCCAGTGCCCAGTCCACCACCTGCTTCACACGCTCCAGATAGTCGGAATGGATCGTATAATCGCCGTTCTCGATATCCATGGCATTGGTCCAGGCTACGGGGATCCGGAGGGTGTCCATCCCCGCATTCTTGATGTCATCGATCATTTCCTTTGTGGTGACCGGCTGTCCCCACAGGGTTTCAAAATGTGTCACACCGCTGTTCACGTAATCCCCGGGACGGTTCATATCCGCCGCTTCAAAGGTATTTCCGAGATTAAAGCCGTTTCCGAGACGGACAGCCAGTTCCTTTGATGTCATATCCGAAAAATCATTTACCTTCGTATCGGTCACGGTGCTGTCCGGCTCCGTGCCGGCTTCCGTGCTCCCGGCAGATGTACTGTCTGTTGCGGATGTATCCGTTCCGTTCCCGTCACCGCAGGCTGACAGACCCACTGCCATTGTCAGGGTCAGGATTCCGGCTGTGATCTTTCTCCAAAACTTTTTCATGTAAAACCTCCGAATTGCAAGACTACCCTCATTCTGATGACAGTTTACTGAAGAACCGGCGAATCCGAAACCATTTCATTTCCGTATGTTATACATGAAAAATTCTACTTTCGGGAACGAAGGATTTTTCATGCAGATCATGACTGCATTTTATGATTGTAAGGGGAGGGATAAGTCTGCTATAGTATCAGATGCCGGGTTTTACCGGCGAGATCACCCGCCACCTGAGATGCGGGAGTCTTCTCCCACTGAGAAGAATAATCGACACCTCTGCAGGTGTCTTATTTAGGAGGTTTTACTCATGATCTATCAAAATCCGGTTATCAGCGGATTCTATCCCGATCCCAGCGTATGCGCTGCAAACGGAAGGTTTTATCTTGTAACCAGTTCCTTTCAGTACTTCCCAGGTGTACCCCTTTTCGAAAGCGTTGATCTGGTAAACTGGAAGCAGATCGGCCATGTACTGACAAGGGAAAGCCAGGTGATGCTGGACCGTGTCAGAAGCTCCGGCGGCGTTTTTGCCCCCACCATCCGTTATCATGAGGGTCGTTTCTACATGATCACCAACAATAATTCCACGAACGAGAACTTCTATGTTTATACGGATGATATTTACGGGGAATGGTCCGAGCCGGTCCGGATCGACATGAACGGCATCGATCCCTCCCTCCTCTTTGATGAGGGCCATGTCTACGCCCTGACCAACGGCCAGGATGATGAAGGGAACTGGGGGATCGTCCAGTGTGAGATTGATATAACCACCGGCGAAAAGCTGGGTGCCACAAAATGTCTCTGGAAAGGTTCCGGCGGACGGTATATCGAAAGTCCGCATATGTACAGGATCGGCAGATATTACTATCTGATGATCGCCGAGGGAGGCACGGAATACGGTCATATGGTGACCTATACCCGTTCCACGTCCCCCTGGGGACCTTTCACGGACTATGGGAAGAATCCGGTGCTGACCAACCGGAACAAGGCTCCCTTCGAAATCCAGGGAATCGGTCACGGAGACCTGATCCGGAATTCCGACGGTAACTGGTACATGGTAACCCTGGGTTTCCGTCAGATCGGTACCTGGGAGCCCTATCATAATCTGGGGCGTGAGGTGTATCTGACTCCGGTACATTTTGATCCGGAGGGCTGGTTCACCTGCGGAAATGACGGAACCACGGATCCCTCCTACGAGATTCCCGGAGATTTTGCACAGGTCCGGAAAAATGAATACACCTTCCGGAATACCGACTGGCATATTGACTGGGCATATCTTAGGAAATATCATCCAGAGAACTATCATCTTTCCGACAAGTCCGCCCTTCTCCGGGGAACTCCGGTCACACTGGAGGATGCGGACTCTCCCACCTTTATCGCACTCCGTCAGAAGGAATTCTGTATGGAAGCGCATGCAAATGTGATCCTGGATGATGGGAAGAAGGCTGCGGAGAAAGACGCCTCCTTCAGCCTTTCAAAACCCGTCCCCTCCGCCGGACTTACGGTATATATGTGTGAGGATGAGCATTATGATATCGAGCTTGCCATGACCGCCAGAGGCCTTGCCGCACAATTAAAGCTCTGTATCGGCGGCGTGAAGCATGTACATGCAATGCATTTCCCGAAGAAGGATACAAATGAAAAAGGTGCGACTCTGATCATCCGCTCCGATCATGATTCTTACGAATTTTATGCACAGTTTGCATCGGACGAACGTCCCTTCTTCCTCGGAAAGGGACGGACGAAATACCTCTCCAGTGAGGTGTCCGGAGGTTTTACCGGCGTCATGCTCGGGATGTATGCCATCGGTGACTGTACCGCGGCCTTTACGGATTTCTCCTGTGAATATAAGGAAGTCTGATCTTACGCAGTTAAACGGAAATACACAGGATGTGCAGCCCTGACAGCATGAAACAGTGTCAGAGCCGCACATCCTTATTTTTGTTATGCTTCCAGTAAATCCAGTTCCGCCAGCCAGTTTGCGGCACACGCATCACTGGGCATCCTCCAGTCACCCCTGGGTGACATGGCAACCGATCCGACCTTTACACCGTCCGGAAGACAGCTTCGCTTGAACTGCTGGGAGAAGAACCGGTGTGTAAACATCTTCTGCCACTTCAGGATGGTCTCACGGTCATAATCCTTCTCAAATGCACGGTTTGCAAGGAAGTTGATCTTCGACGGGGAATAACCGTAACGAAGGGTATAGAACAGGAAGAAATCATGCAGCTCGTAAGGGCCCACACTGTCTTCCGTCTTCTGTGTGATCTGTCCGTTCTCATCCGGCGGAAGAAGTTCCGGACTGATGGGGGTATCCAGGATATCCCGAAGGACCACGGTACTGTCCGGGAAGATTCCGGTCTCCGCAACGGTATCGATCATCCAGCGGACCAGTGTCTTCGGAATGCTTCCGTTCACGCCGTACATGGCCATATGATCTCCGTTATAGGTACACCAGCCCAGGGCCAGCTCCGAAAGGTCTCCGGTTCCAACTACAAGACCGCCATGCATATTTGCATAATCCATCAGAACCTGCGTACGTTCTCTGGCCTGTGTATTCTCATAGGTAAGATCCTTGGTCTCGCAGTCATGCATAAGATCCTGCAGATGCCGGATGCAGGCCTCTTTGATATCGATGATCACCGGCGTTGTTCCGAGACTCTTGATCAGGATCAGGGAATTCTCATAAGTACGGCTGGAGGTTCCGAATGCGGGCATGGTAATTGCGATCAGATCCTCGGAGGGCCGTCCCAGTTTCTGCAGGGCCTTGGCCGCTACAAGAAGCGCCAGCGTGGAATCCATACCGCCGGAGACACCCACCACGGGTCTTGAGCCCGTTACTTCCAACCGTTTTGCCAGACCGCCCACCTGCATATCGAAGATATCCGAGCAGCGCTTCTCCAGATGCTTTCTGGATGTCGGTATGAAGGGATGCTTCTGCAGGATATAATACTCTCCGTTACTCTCCGGAAGCTTTTCGGCAGCTTCGGTAATGGTTCTGCACCTTGCCGTAAGTCCGCGGTAATGAGCCGCCGCATCTCCGAAGGATTTCATCCGTATACGTTCACTCCGGATCTTCCCCAGATCCATATCCGCCACCAGCAGATAGTCGGAGGCGATATAATCCCGGTTTTCATTTAAAACAGCGCCGTTCTCCGCCACAAGGCTGTGCCCCGAGAAGATCACATCCTGGGTGGATTCACCGGATCCTGCGGATACATAAAGGTACTCGCACACCTCGGAAGCAGAGGTCTGCTTCACCAGATTCTTCCGGTATTCCCGCTTTGCGATCAACTCATTGGATGCAGAGATATTCACGATCAGCTCCGCCCCGGCCAGAGTCATAACGGAGGACGGGGGGATCGGTGCCCAGAGATCCTCGCAGATCTCCACGCCGAAACGAAGCTTTCCGTCCAGATTGTAGATCAGGCAGTTTCCCACTGGAACACTGTAATCCTCAACCTCTTCGGTATCATAGCTGATACCCAGGTCCGAAAGGAACATATCTCTCACCGGAAGGTCATCCGCACTGTTGAACCAGCGTTTCTCATAGAATTCACTGTAATTCGGAAGGAAGGTCTTTACGGTAACGCCCAGAAGCTTTCCGTCCATCATAACATAGGCCGCATTGTAGAGCTGTCCCTCTATCGCAACCGGCGCCCCCACGATCACTGCGGATTCATGTCCATCGGTTGCAGCGAGGATCCGGGAGAGTCCCAGAGTCACTTCACGAAGCAGTGTGGACTGAAAGAAAAGGTCCTGACAGCTGTATCCGGATACTGCCAGTTCCGGAAATGCGATCACTGCCGGCTGATAGCCATAGACCTCTTCCATTTTGGCCAGGATCTGATCCGTGTTATAAGCGGCATCCGCCACCCGGACCTGGGGTACTGCGGCTGCAATACGATAAAAATCAAACATGCTTATCTCCTTTCGGTTCTCCGTTCAAAACCATAATATCCTTCCGGGGCCGTTTAAGCCCTCTGATCCAGATCCTTCTGAATACCGATCAGATACGGAACCAGCGCTCCGTCCTTCGGCTTCAGAAAGAAATCATCCTCCAGTTCCATGTATTTCACATTATTCGGATGTCCGTCCTTTACACGCTCAAGATAGCCCTCCAGTTCACGGAATCTCATGTAATAAAGGTCATTCCGCATGGTGAAATGCAGCATCAGAAATGACACGCCGCCCTGGGATTCAAATTCCTTCATGAACCGGAACTGATGCTCATGCACATTTCGAAGGTCAAAGGTGTCCGTCTTGCTCTCCTTTGCATCGAAGCAGACCGGGATTCCCTGCACCGCACCGATATAATCCACGGTGGAATCCTTCTCAAAGTAAGCATCCGTGATCCTCCGGGTGTCCTTGTCAAAACGTACCGGCGTGATGGGCGTCGGGATCTTCTGTACCAGTGCCAGGCCATGGGAACGATAATATTCATTTGTGGCATTGATCAGGTCTTCCAGGCCGCTGCCCCGAAGCCCTCTTGAATTCCATGTGGCCACGTTACTCTCCTGTCCGGTGGGGATCACATCCCCTTCGTGATCTTCTGGATCTGCTTTAGCGCCTTCTCCTCAGCCTTTGGGAAATACCGGCTGATCAGCTGCGGCACATCCGCCTGCACCACCACGTCATTCGGAAGCTTGATCCGGAAGGCATGCAGCAGCTGTCCCTTCAGGGAAGGATCCAGTTTTTCATTCCGCTTCGGATCACCGTATTTCGGATCTCCCACAACCGGGAAATTATAATGCTGCATGGTAACACGGATCTGATGGGATTTACCGGTATGCAACCGGCAGAGCATCAGCGTGATATCGTGGGACTGGTTATAATCCAGGGGAAAAAGCTCCGTCCATATCTTCACCGGTTCTCCGTATTTCAGTGTCTCCGGAGGACGGGTCCCGTCGTGGAGCCATACATATGCCTGATTTCCGTTCTTGGATTTTACATAGTCCAGCCGGTCAAAATGACCTTTCAGAGTGCAGCGTCCGTGCACCACGGTAAGATAGAACTTCTGGGTGGTCCGTCCGTCCTTCTCTCCGAACAGATTGGAAAGTTCCCGGGCTCCCTGCCTGGATTTGGAAGCCGCCATCACACCGCTGGTATTCCTGTCCAGCCGGTTACATACCGAAGGCTTAAATGTCTCCAGCATTGCGGGGGTATATTCGCCCTTCTCCAGCAGATACGCGATGATCGCCTCATTTGCGGTCTGATCCTTCGCCGTGCTCTTCTGGGACAGCACTCCCACCGGCTTGTTGAGGATCAGCATATCCTCATCCTCATACAGGATCCGGTCCGGAGTCAGCCAGGGAAAATCACTGAGTTTCGGAAGCGCCTTCTTCGGTTCGGATTCCTTCCTGAGCATATTCAGCGTCTCTTCCGCAAAATACATCTGGATCCGGTCTCCTGCCACAAGGATCTCATCCCCGCTGGCCTTTTTATCATTCAGCAGGATATTCTTCTTGCGCAGCATTTTATAGGTAAAACTCGGGGAAATGCCGTTAAAATACGTGAAACAGTATTTTTTCATTTTCTGTCCGGCTTCATTCCTGCCGATGACCAACTCTCTCATACTTCGAACCTCATACTCAGAATCCGATCTCCATCAGTCTCTCCGCGATCTTTATATCCGCCCCGATCTGATCTTCCTTCGGTGGATTCAGGCGATCCAGTTCCCTCTTTAACTCCTTCAGGGAATCCACCACTACGACTCTCGGCTTAGTGGGGGATCCCTCCTGCACCTTCTTCAGGTATTCCACTGCATCCTTTTTCTTTACGTTCTGTCCGGACTGAAGCAGTCCGATCACATTGTTATTGTAGATCGCAACACAGGGGTAGAACAGAACGCCCGCCGAATCCGTGACGGAAATGTCATAGGCCAGGGTGGTTCCCCGCTCCTCCGCGATCCTCTCCGCTTCCGCATGTTCCTCCGGAGACAGCGGCTCGTACCGGATCAGCATGATGTATCCGATCAGATTCTTTGCAAATGGGATCGACATGACGCAGGCAAGAACCACGAAAAGTGTTTTCTTTGTCTGAAAGAATACCAGACTGATGATCACATCCGCCAGAATAAATGCAAAGCATGCCAGCATCAGCAGCAGGCGTTTCCGCTTCAGGCTGCGGGCATATCCGTAATTTCCTTTTCCAGTCATCAATTCATCCTCCAGCCGGGAAGAAGCTTATTCTTCATACTTCCTCTTGCGGCCTTCCCAAACCCAAGGGGGAAGCCTTCCACGGTAACCAGTACCCAGCCATCATCTGCCTCACCCGAAGAGATCTCCAGCGTCTCGCCCCGAAGATACCGGAGTACACGGTCATCTCCGAGAGAAAGCTTCAGTGTATTCGGGAAGGTATCGGCGGAAAGGGTCATGGCCACTGCCTGTGACGGCTCAAACCGGTTCTTCTTCACTTCTCCGAGGAAAAGTCCGCTCCGGAGCACCCGGAGTCCTCCGAAATCACGCTCGAAATTCCGGACCTCCGGAAGATAGGTAAGATATCCCTGGGACAGCTTCAACCGGGACAGGTCCCTGTTTTTCCGGATCAGGGAAGCAAATTCCGCATATTCCGGAAGCTTCTTTCCAAGCTGGTCCAGTTCCTTTTTATACTTGTCAGCATCGAAGGCTTCTTCCGTAGCAACCGGTTCCTCCGTGCTATTTTCGTCTTCTGCACCGGCACTGGTAAAGAGTGCCGCAAAATGCCCCTCTCCCCGTAATCTGTGCGGGTAGAGATGCATCGTTTTCGGAAGGGACGCCATATTTGCCTCTATCCCTTCCGTATTCGGATCCACGCCGGTTCCGGCTAAGGCTTCTTCGGAAAGCCAGTCTGCATTTCCGGGAAGAAATCCGGGATACGCGGGGATTTCCGTAAGACGGATTCCTTTCTCCTTCGCTTCCGGAAGGTTTAAAAGGAACAGGACCGTTCCTTCATCCTCCTCGGGTGCATAGGTACAGGTGGAATAAAGCAGCATCCCCCCGGGACGAAGCATCCGCACTGCGTATGTTATGATCTCCCGCTGCAGCGCTGCATATTCCTTCGGCTTCTCCTCCGTCCAGTCCGAGATCATGGCAGTGGATTTCCGAAACATGCCTTCTCCCGAGCAGGGAGCATCGATCAGTATCTTATCAAAATAATCCGGAAAATGCGCCGCCAGCCGTTCCGGCGTCTCAGCAGTCACCACTGCATTCTCCACACCGAACAACTCCAGATTCTTGATCAGCGCCTTGGCTCTGCTGGCACTGATATCATTGGATACCAGAAGTCCCTTACCTTTCAGTTTCTCGGCCAGGGCCGTGGATTTTCCTCCGGGTGCCGCGCATAGATCCAGAACCCGGTCTCCCGGCCGTACCGGAAGCGCTGCCGCCGGAAGCATGGCGCTGGGTTCCTGAAGATAGTAGGCCCCGGCATAATAAAGAGGATGTCGGGATGGAAGTTCCTCCAGAGCATCCGCTCCCAGATACCGTCCTCCCGGGCACCAGGGAACCTGTTCCGTCTTCCAGGGTGCGATGCCTGACAGGAAATCCCAGGAGGTACGGAGGGTATTTACACGAAGTCCGTGCTCCATCGGACGCTTCAGACAGTCCTCATACTGTTCCAGTTCATCGGAGCCCAGCATTTCCGAAAAACGACGTATGAAGTTTTCGGGAAGGCTCTTTCCTGCCATGCCGGTTCTCCGTTCTGTAATGGTCCCGTCCGATGCAAAATTTGCACCCTTTTAATAACTCGAATTATCCTCCAGCGCATCGTTGTTGGGATTCACCGGTGTCTCATTCGGGTGGACGCGGGTATAAAGAAATGTGTATTCCTTTGTGATGCTCTCATTATCGGGATACCGCTCATGAAGCTCCTCCATTTTCCGGAAGGCACCTTCATAGTCTCCCTGCTCCTCCAGGATCACGGTATCGTTATAACTGAGAAGGTCGTCATAGACATTATCATCGCAGGCAAGGCCCTTGTCGATCATATCCTTTGCCTCCGTCAGCTTCCCGTCCTTAAGATAAGCGGTGGAAAGTTCCAGCGCCACATAGGTATTCAGCGGACGGGCCGCAAGATAGGATTCCAGAGCCTGTTTTGACGCGGCCGGATCTCCCTTCCGGTTGTATGCGGATGCCAGCTGAAGATAAAGATACGGCTCATCCGCAGAAAGCCGGGTCAGACGCTCCAGGGTTTCATCCGACGGTACACCGCTCTGTCCCTCGCTGATGGCAGCCTGTGCTTCGGCTGTCTCCTGCATGGACAGGATCAGCTCGTTGTTCAGCGTACCGTTGTTATCCTCCTGAAGTTTCTTATAGCAGTCTACCGCATCACGGTACTTTCCGAGACGAAGGTATGAGGTTGCCAGATACATGCGTGTATCCAGGTCCATATCCGCGGAAAACCACTGTTCCTCTGCCAGGCTTCTCTGAAAATTGCTGATCGCCTGTTCATATTTTCCGTTTTTAAACTGCTCGATCCCTTCATTCCGCGCACTTTCCTTCTTGGACATGGTCTTTGACAGGAAAAAGATCAGGAAACCGATGATTGCCAGTCCGATCAGAACATAGATCACGATCAGTTGACGGATCCTTGCAGCATTGTAGTTTCTTCGACTCACTCTTTATTCTCCTCGGCGTAAGCCTTTGCAAACCTCCAGGAATCCCTGCACATACGGGTCAGATCAAACTTTGCTTCCCAGCCCAGTTCTTCCTTCGCCTTCTTCGGGTTTGCGTAGCAGACCGGTACATCGCCGGGGCGACGGGCTTTGATCTGATAAGGTATCTTCACACCGTTTGCCTCTTCAAAGGCATGTACGATGTCCAGCACGCTGTAGCCGGTTCCGGTACCGAGATTATATACATTGGTCCCTTCCGTGTTCATGACCTTATCCACGGCGCATACATGGCCCTTTGCCAGATCCACTACATGGATATAATCGCGGACGCCGGTTCCGTCATGGGTATCGTAATCATTTCCGAAGACGCCCAGTTCCGGAAGCTTTCCGACAGCCACCTGCATGATATATGGCATAAGATTGTTCGGAATACCGTTCGGCACCTCTCCCAGAAGACCGCTTTCATGGGCTCCGATGGGGTTGAAATACCGGAGCAGAACAACGCTCCATGCCAGATCCGCCACTGTAAGATCCGTCAGGATCTGCTCCAGCATCAGTTTTGTGGAGCCGTAGGGATTCGTGGTGGAAAGCGGAAAATCCTCTGTAATGGGAACGGTCTTCGGATTTCCGTATACCGTAGCCGAGGATGAGAAAATGATCCGCTTGCAGCCGAATTCATTCATCAGTTTGCAGAGATTCAGTGTTCCCGCAATATTATTCTCGTAGTACATCAGCGGCTTTGCCACCGATTCACCGACTGCTTTCAGTCCGGCAAAATGGATCACACAGTCGAAGGTATGCTCCTCAAAGACCTTCCGCATGGAATCCGGCTCAAGCATGTCCGCCTTATAGAAGGTGACATCCTTTCCGGTGATCTTCCTGATCCGGTCCACAACCTCTTCCTTCGAGTTGTAGAGGTTATCAAAGATCACGACCTCGTGGCCGTTTTGCAGCAGTTCAACACATGTGTGGGATCCGATATATCCGGTTCCGCCGCTGACTAAGATTTTCATGTTATTATCCTCCCTTGGTAAGGTTCACTTATTTTCTGCATGTCAGGTGCCGGGGCATTTAGCAGCCCGTAACCATCATTCCGTTAAAGCATTTTTGCAAAACGGAGGAAGGCGTCCTGCCCCTCGGGTGTACGCTTAAATACTCCTGCATCCTCCAGAACCCCTACAAAGACATTCCCGACCTCCTGCATCAGGATACTGTCAATGGTCTTCTCATCAAAGGATCCGTACTTCCGGCGAAGTTCCGCAGCCCATACCGCATGTGATTCCAGCGTCGGGGTTGCGTGAAGGTCACCGTCGGTAAGCAGTGCTTCCCTTATTTCCCCGAAGATCTCCGTTTTCAGCCGGGCCGGAAGGATTGCCAGGCCCATCACTTCGATCAGCCCGATATTTTCCTTCTTGATATGATGATATACCGGCCCCGGGTGGAACAGTCCCAACGGACGTTCCTCCGTGGTACGGTTATTCCGAAGTGTAAGATCCAGTTCAAAGATACCGTCCCTGCAACGGGCGATGGGGGTTATGGTATTGTGCGGCGTTCCTGCGGTTTCCGCAAAGACATCCACCGAAGGATCGCTGTAGGGTCTCCAGCAGCCGAGTATATGATCTGCCAGATCCACGAGACGTCCGATCTCTTTCGAACGGATCCGGATCACGGAAAGGGGCCATCGGATGATCCCCGCTTCCACATCCTCGAACCCGGGGATCACAAACTCCGTCTCGATGGGTGCTTCTGCCATAGGAAAGCTGTAGCATCCGCCCTGGTAATGATCATGGGACAGGATGGAGCCTCCCACGATGGGGAGATCCGCATTCGAACCCATCAGATAATGGGGAAACTGTCTTACAAAATCCAGAAGCTTCCGAAAGGTGTCCTTCTCGATCTTCATGGGCACATGCTTCTGATTCAGCAGGATGCAGTGCTCGTTATAATATACATAGGGCGAATACTGAAGTCCCCAGGCTGTTCCGTTCACCGTAAGGGGAATGATGCGATGATTCGCACGACCCGGATGGTTGACCCGTCCGGCATAGCCTTCATTTTCCGCACAGAGAAGGCACTTCGGATAACTGCTGCTCTTTGCCTTTCCGGCAGCGGCGATCGCCTTCGGATCCTTCTCCGGTTTGGATAGATTGATGGAAATGTCGATCTTCCCGTAGGGACTGTCCACCTTCCACCGAAGATCCTTCTTCACACGGTAAGTGCGGATATAATCGGACGCCCTGCTGAGATCATAATAATAATCCGTAGCTTCCTTCGGAGAGTTCTTATATTTCTCCCAAAAGATCTTTGCAACCTCCGACGGACGCGGAAGCAGAAGATCCATGATCTCCGTATCGAAGAGATCCCGGTAGGTTACCGAATCTTCCGTAAGTCCCTTCTCCACGGCGATGTCCAGAAGCCCCCGGAGGATCTCCTCCAGTTCCATGGCTTCTCCGGGAACCGCTTCTTCGGCAGATTCCGTATAGTCATCCTCCCGGAAAAGATGCAGAAGCCGGTTCCTCACATATACACAGTCTTCCTGTTCCATTAGCCTGTGTTCAAGTCCGTAATCAATAAGCCGGTCGATGTAAAAACCCAGTGTTTTTACCATAAGTCCTCCTGTCATTGGTTTCTAGTATGTCCGTTTAAAGTTTGCCATGTCGGTTTCATAGTGCTCGATGATGGTCTGCAGTTCGGTAACCTCTTTCGCTTTCAGTTCCCCTGCAGCTGTCGCCGCTTCGGTTTCCTGCTTCAGACGCTTCAGATTATCCACCGCATTGTCCTTATAGTTATTCGCCAGATCCACCTTGATCTGCCGGATCACACCCTCCAGTGCCTTACGTTTTTTGCTCTGAAACATATCCCTACCTCCTGTCAGAGAACCATGGGTCCGGCCGGACGTGTCACATCCGTTCAGGGTTCCGGGACCTGCCTTCGTACAGTTGACAACCGAACCGGTTCTGTGATAAAATCACGGAGTGTTCGCCGGCATGTCGGAATTGGCAGACGAGGCAGACTCAAAATCTGTTACGGGCAACCGTGTGTGGGTTCAAGTCCCACTGCCGGCACATTTTCAGGGACGTTTTTCAACGTCCTTTTCTATTTAAGCCTCCTGGCTACCACCACATACCGTTTTCCTTCCGACGCACCCGAATTCTCACATGTGGACAGGGTGATCAGCTGATCGCCGTAGGATGCGGTTGCTGCGATGTTGTAGGTGCATCGGGCCTTCACTTCACTGACGTAGGTATCAAACTCCTCCGGTGTTTCCGCATCATAGAAGTAGTAATACCGAAATCCCTCTTCATCCCGGTCCAGTATCTGTCCCGGAAATGCGGCGATCACCTCGTAGGAACCTCTCCCGTAGATCGTATCGAACTGAATGTATTTATGGAACCGATAATACTCTGCGTCCTTATAGTTCAGAAGATCCGAGAACATACTGCCGTCCTTCATGTTATGTCCGTAAATGATCAGGTTGGCGGAAGGCCGCCTGGGATCGCACCCGGCGGCGATGAAGGGAGTTCCCGCAAGAGCATACTCTCCGTCATAATTCATCCGGAGATACTTCTGCTCCTGCTCCGGCGTGTACATGACCGGAAGATCCACATTTGTTCCCTCTATGGTGAGCCATCCGATGAAATCCTTATTCTTCTCATAGAGTGCCCTGTACATACGAAGGATTTCTTTCCCGTCTACGGTAACATAGTCCGAAACCTGGGCTTCCGATGTGGGCTGTCCCGGAGTCTGTCCACCGGAACCTCCCTGCGTCGGACTCGCTGCGGGATCCGGTGCGGCATCCGTATCGATCATATCCTTCAGGCTGCCCAGCAGTTCCTTGTTCTGTCTGGATGCATGATAATACCGGAACAGTAAAACGCCCGAAACGACAAAGATCACCAGGAAGACTACCAGCAGGATATCGAGAATGACATTTCTTCTGCGGCGCTTCTGGGCCTTCTGCATCTGCTCACGAAAATAAGCCGCCCGGTCGATCCTTTTCTCACCGGATGGCTGCGATGTACCGTTTTCCGATCCCGACTCCGGAGATTCCGCGGCCCTTCTTGCCGCGGCAACTGCAGGATGAACCCTTCCGGTTCCTCCGCTCTCCGGCCGATCTTCATTTTCATTGTTCTTCAGCTCGTACATATTTCATCATGGAAAGAGCCCGGAATCCCCGGGCTCAGGCCTTAAAAATACTTTTTGCTTCCCCAAAGATTCGCACTTCGCAGTGTAAGATACTCACTGTATGCCTGCTCCAGGATCTGCTTCTCATTCGGGAACTTTAATAGGTGGTATGCTTCGTGATACTTATAATAACCGGAATCACAGAAATACTCCTCCCGCTGCGGTTTACTGAAATAGCTGTCTGCCATCATGAGATACCAGTGCACTTCCTTGTCGATCACATCATTGGCCGCCGTGAACGAATAACTCGTCCGGCCCACATATTTCATGATCTGTGCAGCTACTCCGGATTCTTCCTTTACTTCCCTGAGGGCGGTCTGATTGTAGTCTTCTCCCTGCTCTACTGTCCCCTTCGGCAATACCCAGCCTTCGTATTTATTCCTGTAGTTCTTATAAAGTAACAGGATCTTCCCTCGGAAGATCACCACACCACCACAGCTCGTTGCTTTGGTCACGGCCGTGTCCTCCCTGTTTTATGGTGTGAATAAACTTAAGAAAATTATAGCAATTCTGCAGGTTTTTATCAAGGAGAACTTTGTGATTCTTTTGGGTCCTTCTAAGGGTAATATGCCTCAAAAACGGCCCCTGCGACCTCCACACCCGTAAGTCCGTCACTGTCGGAGTCTTCGATCACGACGCTGACCACGATATCCGGATCCTCCGGATTGGAATATCCCACGAACCAGGAATTGCAGTGTCCTTCCGAATCAATCTCCGCCGTTCCGGTCTTGCCGATGATCTTATGGCGGTAGTTCTTGAATTTCCAGGAGGAGGTACCGTACTCGGCCGGTGCCGCCAGAAGTTCGGACAACTGTTTTGCTTCCTTCGCAGTCATCAGGGACTTAACAGAAGAACTACTGTAGGTCTTTACCACGGCCCCGGAGGAATTCCGGATCTCCTGTACCAGATACGGCTTCATCAGTACGCCACCGTTGGCGATGGCCGACATGATCATGGCATTGTGGATCGGTGTGATCTGCGTATCCCCCTGCCCGATCACGGTCTGCGGGATCATGTCCCTGCTGCTGAATCCCGAAAGGACAAAGGAGGAAGTGGATGTACTTCCGTCATAGGGCAGTTCCTGATTGAACAGAAGATCCTCCGCGGTTTTACGAAGTCCTTCCATCGAAAGATCATTCATTCCCATATTTGCAAATGCCGTATTACAGGAATATCCGATGGCATGCTCCAAATCCACATTTCCATGCTCCCTGTGTTTATAGCAGACGATCTTCACACCGTTGAAGCTGTCCTCACCCTTGCAGGTATAACTGTATCCGTCCACGGATTTATGCTCCCGGATGTATTCCAATGCCGTAACCACCTTGAAGGTTGAACCAGGTGCATAAAGTCCCGAGGTTGCCCGGTTCAGAAGCACCGTACTTTTCTCACCTTCTTCGGTATGGATCTCGTCCCAGACCTTCTCCATTTCGTTGGGATCAAAGCCGGGTTTTGAGACCATGGCAAGGATCTTTCCGGTATCCGGTTCCATGACCACCACAGCACCCTTGTGTTTTCCCATGGCATTGGAGGCTGCCTTCTGCAACTTGTAATCCAGGGTCGTGATCACATTGTCACCGGGTTTTTTCTTCTCCGAAAGGTCATCCTGTACCTGCTTGAAGATATTCTCATGAGTGGTAAGCAGCTGGAAATTCATGGAAAGCTCCAGCCCGGAACGTCCGTATCCGTTATAGCCCACCACATGACAGAACATCTCCCCGTAAGGATACTCACGGACTTCCTCTCCGTCCTTCTCCACGGATCTGGCGATAACGGTTCCGTCAGAGGTACGGATCTCCCCGCGCTGTACCACTTCCGCCATAACATCCTGTCTCCGGTTTCCCGTATTTGCCACCACACGGTCCGCGTCTTTCACCAGGAAGTAGATCACGTAACCGAAGAGGCCCAGGAAGACCAGAACGAATACATAGGTCATAAGGACGATGGGACGATTCTTCCGTTTATTCTTTTCTTCTCTTCGCTCCTGCTTCTGCAGGAATTCCTCCAAAGGCGTTTCCGGGGCCGACGTAACCTGCTCCGGCATATCCGGCCGGGAAGGTGGCGTGTGGCGTCCAGGCTGCTCTGAGGGCTCGTTCCTCTTCATCCAATTCCTCTCCTTCTTTTGCAACGAAAATGTAGACAAACTGAACCATGGCGAACATGATCAGGGTTCCGAACATACTGCTGATACCGTAGCTGATCAGCGGCAGGGTCACACCGGTGGACGGGATAAACTTCGTAACACCACCGATATTCAGAAGCACCTGCACGATGAAGCTGATGGCAAAACCAAAGGTCATGTATTTGTAGAACGGTTGCTTGCATTTCATGGCGATATTCGTCATGGCGATAAAGCAGCTGAGATATACAAGGATGAGGCACAGTCCGAAGATCGCACCCATTTCCTCACACATGGCTGAGAAGATAAAATCGCTCTCCACAACGGGGATGTAATACGGCATACCCTTTCCGAGTCCCACGCCCGTAAATCCGCCGGTGCCGATGGCAAAAAGGGATTCACAGATCTGATAACCACCGGTGCTCTGGTACGCCCAGGGGTCCTTCCACGCCTCCACACGAACGGAGATATGGACGAACAAAGTATCCTTGAACATCATGTATCCGACGATCACGGCACCGATCACCAGCAGAATACCGCTGATCAGGAAAATGGGCCGCGATGTTGCCAGATAGACCATGGAGATATATGCGATATAGAAAATAGCGATGGCTCCGAAGTCCTTCTCCACTGCCAGCACTGCCATAAAGGCCGCGGCGATCACCGCATTGATGACCACATCCTTCAGGGTGGCCGCCTTTACAAGTCCGCTGGCCACAAAAAGAACGAATATGATCTTCACGAACTCCATGGGCTGCAGGGAAATGGGGCCGATCTGGATCCAGTTCCGTGCACCGTAGATGCTGACTCCGAGATGCGGGATAAATACGGTAAGCAGGAAGAAGATGCCTGCCACACCGTAGAGTATCGTCCAGTTCCTCATTTTCGGAAGTTTTCCCATGATCCACGGGATGAAGCTGGCGATGAAAAGACAAACCGTAGCCAGGATGAACTGCCGGACGGCCAGACCGTGATCAAGCCTTGTCAGCATAGTATAACCCAGCAGCATCAGGAATGTGATATGGTTGATCAGAAGCCTGGAGGCCTTCGGGTAAACCGCATGGAAGATCACGATATACAATATGGCGATCAGAAGCTCGATCGGATAATACGCAAGCACCGTCTTATCCTTCGTATTCAGATACAGTGTAAGATGGCACAGGAAATGTATGGCAAAGATATCAAATACCTGGAGATTCAGACAACGCTTCCTTTTCTTCGCCGTCTTCTTCGTAAAGTAGGTAAAGCACTTCACCGTATAGAATGCCATCAGGACAAGGATCAGATATTTAGCTGTCGTACTGATGATATTGATCATAACAGACCTCTGTGTCGTATCCCTTCTCTTTGTTCACTGTTTAAAATGCGGCTCACCTCCTGCCCGGATTCCACCGTGAACCTTATGGCAGTCATGTCCCCGTCGTCCGCATCCTGCAGGACCGGACGGCCGCTTAAAATCGTATTATAACACATTTCCGGATTCTGTAAAAGGATGAGACGTTGTCCCCGGTTTCCCTCCAGAATTTCCGGGTTCCGCCGGTCACTCCGCTGTACCGTAAGCATCATGGGCCGGTGGCCGTACAGGTTTGTCACTCTTACGGCTCCCTCAGGAATCCGGATATCCTTTCGTTCCGTAAGGGATAGTTCGTAAGGCTCCTCCAGCCACAGGAAGTCCGCCGCTTTGTCTGCTTCCTCCCGGAAATGTAGTGCCGCCCGGTCATTGTACCGGTACAGCGCTTCACCGAGAAAAAGAATGGACAACTTCTTTCCACCGGTATGCTCCAGGATCCGGGCCAGACTGTCGATCCCGTTTACATACGCCCCGTCCAGTTCCAGCGCCAATTTAAGCAGTTCTTCCATCCGGCCGGCCAAATGCGACCTGTAGATATAGGGGAAGCCTATAAGCATGCGTGTTTTTTCTCCGGCAGTATCACGGAATGAGCGGATCTCCTCCGGAAGAAATCCTGAAATCCCGAAATCGAATACGATGGCTGCAGGTGTCGAAACAAGGGCTGCTTTTGCCTGTTCCATATTGGCCGCAAAGATGATCCGGCCTTTGTCCGGAGCCATGCTCCACGGATTATCTGTATCAGATATTCCATGACCGGGACCTCCTTCGGCCTGATACTTTGCATCGTTCCGGACAGACTCCGCCTTTGAATCCATAGGAAGTTCCCTCTTCCCCGATTCCAGAAGCTTCTCACGAAGCATAAGAATCGCTTCCCGCCTCATGCTTTTGATCACGGAGACCGGAACAAAGCCGGTTCCGTCACATCGGATCTCCAGGGTACCCGGACGAAAATCCGTCCCGGACAGGGTTCCGATCTTTTCTCTCAAAGACTCCTCCGTCACCGGCCTGCCCGTTGCGGGCTCCACCACCGGTCCCGAAACCGTTACCGATCGTCCCGATGCACAGGCCGAAAGCTGTATAGGCTCCCCGGTGATCACGGACAGGGTAAGGTCTGCAGGGATCAGGGGCTTATTGCTCAGATATTTCTCTTCCAATTCCGCCATAAGCGATGCATTCCGTACACGGAGCACCGGCGTTCCCGGCTTTATCTCTCTTGTTCTCGGTGCACGGAGTATGACTTCCGTCCCCCGTACCGCATCTTCGGAGGATGTAAGTTTGATCACCGCATCCTCTTCTGTCTGTCCCTTGTATTCTTTTTTTGTTTTGTTACTTCCGGATCTATCCGGAGAAACGCGGATCTCCAGGGAATCACCCCGTCCCAGATCCTTGCTGCACCGGATCCGCAGCATTCCGTCTCCCGCCTTTTTTACCGTTCCGATCTCCACACCGGTATGTCCGGGGGTTTTCTCTTCCAGCATATCCGGTCCGGAATACTGATTGAGATACCCGCGGGTAAAACCTCCCCGGTGAAACACCTCCGTCAGACGTTCCCGGTATTTCCCGGCACGTTCAGGCGTAAAGACGCCCTGGAGCACATCCTCCACCATGGTCCTGTATGCATCCACGCAGGCTGCCACATAGTATTCATTCTTCATCCGGCCTTCGATCTTCAGGGAATCGATGCCTGCCTCCATCAACGCCGGAACATCCTCCAGTGTACAGAGGTCCTTCATGGAAAGTGGGTATTTTCCGTTATACATTTCCCGACAGGGCTGGGCACACCGGCCGCGGTTTCCGCTCCGCCCTCCCGCAAAGGATGAGAGGTAGCAACGACCACTGTAGCAAAAGCACATGGCCCCGTGAACAAAGGCTTCCACCTCGATCCCGGCGGTCTCCCGGATCTCGGCCAGTTCCGAAATCGAAAGCTCCCGGGCAGGAACCACCCGGGTAAAACCTAAGCGTTTCGCATACCGTGCACCTTCCGGAGAGCACAGATTCATCTGTGTACTGGCGTGCAGCGGCAGCTCCGGATACCTTTCACGGAGGAACCGGTAAACGCCGAAATCCTGCACCAGCACCGCATCCAGTCCCGCACGGTACAGAGGATCCAGAGCGTCCGGCAGTTCGTTGAATTCTTCATTTTTCAGCAGGGTATTCAGTGTAAGATAGATCTTCCTATCATGCAAATGAGCCTCTTCAATCGCTTGAAGAAGCTCATTTTGCTGAAAATTGCCCGCATAAGCCCTGGCACCGAACCGGTCCATGGCAAGATACATGGCGTCAGCGCCCGCAAAGAGGGCCGCACGAAAGGCAGCCGGATTCCCACAGGGGGCCAGTATCTCAGGTCTCTTATCTGTCACTTCGTCTGTCCTTTTCCGCCTCCAGCTGAACGATCTTCCTCTGGAGTGCATTGATCTGCTCTTTATACTCCTCAACCAGTTTCAGAGCCGCCTCATGCTTGATCTGGGCTTCGATCACTTCGTGCCTCAGATCGTAAAGCTGCTGCTCCTTCTCTGTATCATCCCTTGCGATTTCTTCCGCCTTGGCCTTTGCCTTGAAGAAATCATCCGCGATATTCAGCGCCAGAAGAACCCCCTGGTACTCCGTATTCATACGCCGGTACTGCTCCGAGGTCTTGCATTCCGCAATCTTGCCATTGATGTAGGTCGCTACATTCTGCAGATAATCTTCCCCTTCATAACCACTCAGAGTATAGACCTTTCCCCCGATCACTACGGGGATGTCAACCTTCTGTGCCATCTTCCCACTCCTTCTTTCATCATGATCTGATGTTCGGATCATCGTATGCCTTACTTCGTATCCGCAAGCAGCCCTTCCAGTCCCAGCTGCCGGTATGCCAGCTCTGTAGCCACTCTTCCTCTGGGCGTGCGGTTGATGAAACCGTTCTTGATCAGATACGGCTCATATACATCCTCGATCGTGCCGCTGTCTTCACCGATCGCAGCAGCCAGAACCTCAAGACCCACCGGTCCTCCGTGGAACTGTTTTATGATGGTTCCCAGCAGATTCCGGTCCGTCTGATCCAGTCCGGCACTGTCCACATCCAACTGATCCAGCGCCTTCTTCGCTATAGTATAATCGATTTTTCCAAAATGTTCAACTTCTGCAAAATCACGTACTCTTTTCAGCAGCCGGTTTGCAAGTCGCGGCGTACCCCGGGATCTTTTTGCGATCTCCAACGCACCCTCGTCATCCACGTCGATCCCCAGCACTTTTGAGGAGCGGATGATGATCCGCATCAGATCCGGGATCGAATAAAACTCCAGACGGTCCACAACACCGAACCGGTCCCGGAGCGGTGCGGAGAGCATGCCTGCTCTTGTGGTGGCACCTACCAGTGTGAAATGCGGCAGCGACAATCGGATGGACCGGGCGCTCTCCCCCTTGCCGATCACGATATCGATGGCAAAATCCTCCATAGCCGGATACAGCACCTCTTCCACCTGCTTGTTCAGACGGTGGATCTCGTCAATAAAAAGAACATCTCCCTCTGACAGATTGTTCAGGATCGCCGCGATCTCTCCCGGCTTCTCTATGGCCGGTCCGCTAGTGACCTTCATCTGGACGCCCATTTCCTCGGCAATGATCCCTGCCAACGTGGTCTTGCCCAGTCCCGGAGGGCCGTACAGGAGCACATGATCCAGGGATTCCTTTCTCTTCTTCGCCGCCTGGATGAAGACATTCAGGTTCTTCTTCACTTTATCCTGACCGATATACTCCGCGAAGGTGGTGGGACGAAGCCCTGCCTCGACCTTTGCCTCCTCCGGCGTTACTTCGGTTGTGATGATTCTTCGTTCCATGTTAAGTACCTGTCAAATGATGGACTCACAGTTTCCGGAGTGCTGCCGACAGCAACTGCTCCACCGTCATGCTTTCCGCACCTTCCACCTTCTTTATGGCCCGTAGTGCATCCATATTGGAATATCCAAGGGAAGTCAGTGCCTCCGCCGTTTCGCTGATCACATTCTGCTCAGTGCCTTCTCCGAAGCCGTCTGCTTCCAGAGTCGTACTTCCGATATCGAAGGAACCCTTCAGATCCACCACCAGACGCTGTGCCGTCTTCGGTCCCACGCCCTGCGCCTTTGCGATTGCCTTGGAATCTCCCGACTGGATCGCATAATACAGTTCCTCCACCGTCATAACGTTAAGGATTGCCAGCGCGGCCTTGGGGCCGACACCACTGACGGAGATCAACTGCCGGAATACACGGATATCCGAACGCTCCGGGAATCCGTAAAGCACCCGCTCATCCTCCTTGATCTGAAGATGCGTGTAGAGAAGAACTTCTTCCTTACCCTGACGCACCAGGTCCTGAAGTACGCGCCCTGTTGTAAATATCTCAAAGCCGATTCCGTGATTATCCAGGATCACACTCTCCATGCCGGTCTCTGCGATCCGGCCTTTGATATAATATATCATAAAAAAATCTCCTGCAGATCATCCGGATCTCTCCGGACACATTCCACTCTCCCAATCTCTCGAAAAAAGAGTGCCGCACTGCTGCAGCACTCTTTCTCGCTGGAAATACAGGCTTTTTACAGGAATTCGAAGTCGTCTCCGCCCTCTTCTTCACCGTCACCGATCATTGCCTTGCTCGGCTTCCGTGCTTCCTCGATCTCGCCAACAAATACCTCATCGTCGTCTCCGCCGACTACGGTTGTCTCTTCAGCCTTCTTGAAGAACTTCGAGGTTGCCGTATCGTCCTTCTTCTCCTCAGCACCCTTCTTCTTCGGATCTTCCTTCTTCTGAGAACCCTTCTTGTCGTCCTTCTTTGCGTCCTTGGAGTCGCCGTTTCCGGATACCTTCTTCTCAAGTTCGAAGATCTTCAGATTGTTTTCCTCTATGACTTTTTCGAGCCTTTCTTTTTCTTCTTTCAGCTTGGCATTCTCATTGAATAATTCCTCGTAATAGCGACCAACGCTAGATACAAAATCATCCACTTCGGTTGCCTTATAGCCAAAAAGCCCCTTTTTGAATTTTTGTGTTTTTACATCAATTGGTTGCATCATGATGCCTTCCTCCATACAACAAAATATTCTCTTAGGAAATTATATCACATTTTCAGATAGTTTCAACATCAAAAAATGTGTGATATAATGATTCTATCATATTTTACATAAAAAGGCCAAGAAAATGTTAAGATTTGACGAAATAATTGATACTTCCGCCATACCCGAGTGGGACCAACTGGCTGCCGGATACGACAGGGAGAAAATTCTTCAGTTCGACCTGGAGACCACCGGTCTCTCACCGAAGAACTCATTTATCTATATCATCGGCATCAACCTGCTGATCGACGGGGCC
>JAFRWY010000016.1 GCA_017437905.1 Eubacterium sp. | reverse complement strand
GCTGGTAACCAAGGTCTCTACTCTGTCGGAAAAATCTCTGTATGCAGCCACTACAACACCCAGCATATACTGAACAAACGGAACATAATGATTCTCTTCCTCATGCCAGTTAAGAGAGCTTTCCTGCAGACATTCATAATATGAATCCTTGGTCTTTTCTATCAAATACTCAATACTGATATACTTTCCTACAATGTATCCGGCTCTGTATAGCATCAGCAAGGTAAGCAATCTGCTCATTCTCCCGTTACCGTCATTAAAAGGATGGATACATAAGAAGTCCAGTATAAACATCGGTATCAGAAGAAGCGGATCGATTGTTCCGGAACCAAGAGCTTTATCAAACTCATTGCAAAGATTCTCGATTGACTCAGGCGTTTCCCATGCAGGAACCGGTCTGAATCTTACGAACTTGTTGCCCTGTTCATCCTCTTCCTCAATGATGTTATCCGCTGCTTTATACTTTCCACCGATATCATAACCTTCAAACTTATATAAATCTCTGTGAAGCTGAAGGATCATATTCGGTCTTATCGAGATGTAATCATGACTCTCATGGATTGTATTAAGCAAATCCCTGTATCCGGCAATCTCACGCTCATTTCTTGTCCTGGGTGTAGTCTTATCCTTAACAAGCGCTTTCAGTCTCGCATCAGAAGTATAAATACCTTCAATCTTGTTGGATGCCTCAGTACTTTGAATCTTTGCAATCTCCACAAGTTGTGTCAGTTTATCTGCTTTTGCTTCTATAAAAAGCGACTGTTCACCTTTATACTCATGGATCTGCGTAAGCAATGCCACTATTTCCGGCGTCAGCAGCTTTTCCCATTTTTTACTGTATTCAAAATTTCTCATTTCAATATCCTCATTCAAATATCAATTCACTCATAAGTTAATGAAATGATGCACTTAAACAATAGCATTCATCATACTCATTGTCAATCTTAACTACATCATTCTTTAAAAAATGATGCAGTTAAACAATTAATGATGTAATTAAATTATTGGCCAGAGGGTAGCTATCGCTACCCTCCCATCCATCAACAAACGTACAAGCGGGGGTGGCTAATTATCTACCTATAACGCCATTATTTTAAATTGGAGGGAATGCTATGAACAAAGACGATTTCTTTGAAGCCGTAAAGAACGGCGTACTCGAGAATCTCAAGAAAACAGATGAAACGCTGGAACTTTCCCCCAGACATGTCTCACCAACACAAAAAGCTCCGAACCGACTGTCCGGAGCTTCCGTTTTTTCATTTTTATGCTGCATACCAGGAATCATAGGTGCGAAGCCATGCCAGTGTCTGGATCATGGTATGATTCTTGAAAATTCCTGATAAATTACATAATACGGTAACATATTTGTCTGTTTCACCAATGCCCCTCAGGAAATAAACCCCGATAGTAGTAAGATCGCTAAAGGCCTTGTCTGCACCTCCCGGATATGAGTTAAACATATCCGCGAATTCTCCTTTACCAAAATGCTTTTGCTGTTGTTTTTTGTTCATGTGCACACTATACCACCCCGACTTTTACAACACCTTTACAAAAAAAACAAAGCGTCCGTGCCGAGCGGGCGCTTTGCTTCTGTTTCATTCTCCTAAAGAAGGCTGCGCCAAAATGCAGCCTGCTTTCATTCCCTTCCGGCCGGATACGTGATGAACCCTGCTTCTCCATCCGTTTCATCAGCGGTGCCCGCTTTCCGCCGGTTTTTCTCATTTACAGAAGATATTTTTTCAACGGTTCCGGGATCGATCGCTCATAGACTTCCGCTATTTCTTCCAGTGTAGCATCGATCTGTCCCAGCATCCATTCGCAGGCGAGACCGACGAGGCCATAACAGTAGAGTTTTACATACATCATTTCATCATGCGTCAACTTCTGATCCCCTTTGACGGAAAGGATGTACTTCTCCAGCGCGGCGCAATTGATCTCCGTCATATATTGCATGAAAGAATCGTGACCCGAAGTATGTTGCAGCAGATTCACCAGATATTCCTTATTCTCATTATACAAACGGGCTCCGTCATAAAGGGTCTGCTTCCACTGATAATCATCTGCAACGGTCTTGTCCACGATTTTGGCTATAGCCCTGGTATGTTCCCACGCAATAAGGTCGTATTTATCTTTAAAATGACGGTAAAAGGTTGCCGGAGAATATCCGCAGTTGTCCACAATCTCCTGTATCGTGATCTTATCGATGCTTTTTTCCGCCGCAAGCTCCTGAAATGAATCCGTGAGGATCTCTTTTGCCGTTTTTCGTTTCATTGTCAGCCCCCCAAACCATAATCGTATCATCCCCTGCATACCTAAAGAATACCACAACCGGCGGCACACTGCTATGCATCATAATCCTCTTTTTTGATGCAGATAGTAAACGCCTCCTTCGTCAGCGGATCCTTTCGGGTATAGTCAAAAAGGATATACCGTTCCTCTCCGGAAGCATCTCCTTCCTCCCACTGATCGAAACTTTCCGTATCCCATACCGGATAGGAAAATGGTTCCAGATGTGTGATCCCCGAAAGCTGGCGACTGTCATACTGTTTCAGATCCGGCAGATACCGCCTTGTCTTTTCCTCTTCCTGATAAAAGGCATGTCTGAAATTCTTATATGCCTCATCTGTCAGGGATCTGCAGAATTCCGGCCGGCTCTTCATGTTTTCACGCAGATAAAGATCATAAGTGATCAGCTCCGTGTATAGCGCATTCCGTCCCGGATCAACCTCCGAAGCAAAATCCAGCAACACCTTATACCGGTATGCTCTCGAAGGACTGTTGATAAAAAGACCGTGTTTCTCGTAATACTCCGAAAGTGCTTCAAACATCCGGAAAGGCGAAGCAAATGTCCTCTTCAGATAACGAAGCGTATGTACGAACTGATTGCTGTTATAGTAGAGCTCCACCATCTCTTCGATCTTCTTCAGCCGGATCACATCCGCATAGGAAAGCCACTTTGTACCCAGCACTTCATAAGGCGGCTGCTTCGT
Organism: Eubacterium sp.; assembly: GCA_017437905.1. GTDB lineage: Bacteria > Bacillota > Clostridia > Lachnospirales > Lachnospiraceae > Eubacterium_Q. The sequence goes on along the minus strand of JAFRWY010000016.1, from coordinate 33,835 downwards.
ATAGACGATCCCGTACTCCTCCGCCTCCAGGGCGATGGGCGCACCGCTTAACATCTTTAGAAATCCCAGCTGCAGCTGATCCGGTTCCATGGCGTACACCCGGTCAAAGGAATTCCCGAAACTCTCATAATCCTCATAGGGAAGCCCCGCGATCAGATCCAGATGCTGGTGGATATTTCGGTTCTTACGGATCTCGGAAACCACATGGATCAGCCTGTCCTTATCCATCCTCCGGTTGATAGCCCGGAGTGTATCTTCATTGAAGGACTGGACACCGATCTCCAGCTGCACCTGTCCCGGTCTCATACTCTGAAGGAGCTCTATCTCCTCATCCCTAAGAATGTCTGCAGCTATCTCAAAATGAAAATTCGTAATCCCATTATCCTTCTCATGCAGATACTGCCAGATCTCCATGGCGTGTTCATGTCCGCAGTTGAAGGTCCGGTCCACGAATTTCACCTGTCTCACTCCGGCCTTAAGGAAGAAATCCAGTTCCTGCTTCACCAGTTCGATATCCCGGAATCTTACCGTCTTATCGATAGCAGAGAGGCAATAACTGCACCGGTAGGGACAGCCTCTGCTGCTTTCATAATAAATGATCCTGTTGGCAAAGCTTTCCGTCTCCTGATACAGAAAAGGAAGACGGCTCAGGTCCGTGATCTCCCTCGGCCGGGTGTATCCCGACTTAAGATAAAGCCCGGCCACACCGGTAAAATCCGGTCCTTCCGGCCGCAGATACTGCCGAAGGATCTCAGAGAAGGTTACCTCCCCTTCTCCCACCATGATCCCTTTTATTTCCGGATACTGACGGAGCACCTCCGGAGCACTGAAGCTCACTTCCGGTCCGCCCAGCCAGATATCTGCCTCCGGCAGAACCTTCGGCAGATCTTCCAGTAACTCCCCGATGATGCTTCTGTTCCAGATATAGCAGGAAAATCCCACGGCATCCGGCTTTCTCTCATAGATCCCTGCCAGGATATCCTCCTTTTTCTGGTTGATCGTATATTCCGCTATTTCCATCATGTCCGCATACTTTCCTGCGGAATAGGCATAAAGCGAATATACGGCCGGATTGGAATGAATATATTTTGCATTTACCGCAACAAGCAAAAATTTCATATGATTCCCCATTCGAATAACCAATCAGTCTTCATGTGTCTATTTTAACGCAAAAAACCCTTCTGAACAACTGCAGGCCCAAAATGAAGGTTGAATCACCGTATGCATGCACCTACAGTGATATCGGTGAAACAACACTGGACGGCAATAAGGCTTATACCTTTTCCTGCACATACAGAGCACTTACAAAGGATGCCGAGATGGTGGACATGGTCCGCGAAACCGTCGTAATCAAGGTAAACGATGTATTCTATGTATTCCGGTCTGTATGCCGCAATGAAATGAAGGCCAGGGGAGTTGACTCCTTCCACGAGGCTTATAACTCCGTTCAGTTCGCAGCGGCAGCATAACAACATAAAAAAGAACAGGGACAGGTCATGAATTCCAACCTGTCCCCGTTCTATGCTTCCGGAATGATCTTAGTACTCCGGTTTGATGGGCTTCGATGCCAGATCTTCGTCCGTGATCCTCTTCACTTCCTTCTTTGCCTCTTCGATGGCCTTCGGAAGTGCCTCCAGGAAACGGTCCACCTCTTCCTCTGTATTGTAGATACCGAAGCTGATCCGGATCATGCCCGGCGCATGTGCGCCTTCGCAGTTCTCGAATCCGCCTACCTCATCATCCGAAATACCCTTCAGTCTCCATACGTAGGGCTGTGCACAGAAGGATCCGCGGCGTGTACCCACTCCGCCATATTCCTTCAGGGCAACTGCAAGATAATAGGAATTCAGATCCGTAAAGTCAAATGTGACTACGCCCACACGGTCATCGATATTCTCCGTATCCCCGTAGATCACGATGTTGTCGAACTTCTTCAGGCCGTCGATCAGTCTGCGGTTCAGAACCTTCTCATGCTCTTCGATCTTGTCAAATCCAACTCCCTGCAGGATATCGATGGCCTTGTTCAGACCCACGATACTCGGATAGTTGGGAGAGCCGGCTTCCCAGCTGGCCGGAGGATTCTTATAATTCTGACGATTGTCCGCAACGATCTGAACGGTACCGCCGCCGTACACATCCGGCATTTTATCGTACATATGCTCTACCTTGCCGACGATCGCACCGCCTCCGTAAGGCGTGTACATTTTATGGGCGGAGAATACCAGGAAGTCCACATCCTCTTCCGGGGTAGCACCCTTCATCTCAAACTTCCGGTGTGCTACGATCTGTGCCCCGTCCACAACCAGGAGAGCACCGTACTGATGCGCCAGCTTAGCCACCCGGTGTACATCCGTCACGTATCCGGTCACGTTGGAAGCTGCCGTGATGGAAACGATCTTCACCTTATTTTCCTTCAGAAGCTTCTCGATATCCTCATATTTCACACGGCCCTGCTCATCCACCTCCGCGTAGATCACGGTGCCCCGCTCACGCCAGGAAAGGTCATTGGAGTGGTGCTCGATCCGGGTGGTAAGGATCACATCGCTCTTATTCTCGATCAGTGCAGCCGCCAGCTTGTTCAGGCCGTCCGTGGTATTATTTGTATATACACACACATACTCATTATTCTCCGTATCTGCCCCGACAAAGCTGAGGACTTTCTTTCTTGTGGCTTCCACAAGTTCGGTGGAATGATCGGATTTCTGTGAGAACCCGCGTCCCACGGAGCCGTACATTTTCAGTTCCTCTTCCACCATCGCCGAAACCGGTGAAAGGGACGGTGTGGTTGCCGCATTATCAAAATTGATCAGTGCCTGTTTGGTACCGTCCTTCAGTTCGATCGGCTCATCGATCCCCACCACATAGTCCCGGATATTCTCCAGTGTGATATTCCCATCCACCGGCTTCTCCGTGGCTGCTTCGGTGGAAGGACTCTCCGTAGCCGCTTCCGTGGAACCGCTCTCCGTGGTCTGTTCCGTGGAGCCGCTCTCCGTTGCGACACTTTCCGTTGTGGCTTCCGCAGCGGTGGTTTCCTCATCCTTCTTCGTGCAGCCGGTAAATGCCATGGACAGTGCCATGCATCCTGCAATCGTCATGGTTAATAATCTGCGCTTTCTCATCTCTCTCAATCCTTTCTGAAATCCTCAGATCCCTTCGTTACGGTTCTTCCGAAACCATACCACGGGTATCTGGAAAACTCATATGGATCTATTGTATCACGAAATCGGTCACAGAAGTGTCACAAAATGATATTTCTCCCGATTTAAAAAAAAGTCCCGGTTCACCCATTACGGATGAACCGGGATTTTCATATGGATCGGGACCGTTCCGTCATGTGGAACAGGGTCCGCTCTGTCATGTGGAACGGGACTCGTCCAGCCGGACCACAACCGCCTCGGCATCAACCCCTCTCATTTTCGTGAACAGTATCCTGCCGATTACGATCAAAAACGGAACACCTACAATGATCATCGCAACGATCATTTCCCAATCAAATTTCATACTGCCACCTCCCGGTCATCTATCGTCATCAGTTCAGCTGATTTTTTTGTGATACCGGAAGTACAACATGGGATTTGTCATAGAACCATCACACAACCGGAGGTTCCGAAGCTGTGCCTTTTTCCGCTATGCCTGCCGCTCTCTGCCCGGGGCACACCCCGGACATCCCCTGCAGGAGCCGCAGCAGCCGCTGCAGTTCTTACAGTCACAGCCGCAGATCACGGATTTCCCGGCCTTCTTATTACGGATCATACCGAGGATGATCAACGCGACGATCGCAAGAAGTATGATCGCCACCAAAGTCGTTCCGAATATAGTATCCATATTGTCTCTCCTTTCGCCTGTCATCCACCGGCCTCGCGTGCCATCCTGAGAGCATAGCTCGAAGGATTCCCCGGTCTTTCCTGTCATCATAGGCGCACAGCCTCAGAGATCCCTCACTCACGCTCCGCGTTCGTTCAGGATGACAATCATGTGCTGCGTTACTTCAGAATGACCGTCACGTTCTTTGCCTGTTCGGCATAAGGTCACGCGGATTTCTTCATCCGGATCTCCAGCTTCTGGCTCTCTTTATAAGGCCGGAAGAGCAGATAACAGAAACCGATCAGAAGAAGGAATGCCACAACGGTCCATACGCTGAAGGTTCCGCTGACCAGCATGCCGATCTGATATACGCAGAGCGCCACCACGTAGGCAAATGCACACTGATAACCGATGGCGAACCAGGTCCACTTTGCCGAGTTCATTTCCCGCTTGATGGCACCGATGGCTGCAAAGCAGGGTGCACACAACAGGTTGAACAGCAGGAAGGAATATCCTGCCAGTCTGGTGAGTCCCTCGAAGTCCAGTACACCGAAGACGCCCACAACCTCTTCCTTTGCCACAAGTCCCATGACCGTAGCCACGGTTGCACGGATGTTATCAAATCCGAGGGGAGCAAAGATCCATGCGATACCGCTTCCGATCTTGCCCAGGATACTGTCCTCCAGAGCGATGTCCGGGTTGAAACCGAAACTGCCGTCCGCCCATCCGAAGGACTTGCCTACCCAGATCAGGATGGAAGAAAGGAGGATGATGGTTCCTGCCTTCTTGATGAAGGACCAGCCACGCTCCCACATGGACCGGAGCACAGCCCCCACCTTCGGCAGATGATAAGACGGCAGCTCCATAACGAAGGGTGCCGGATCCCCTGCGAACATTTTCGTCTTCTTCAGGATGATACCGGACAGGATGATGGCTGCGATACCTACAAAGTATGCGCTCCATGCCACCAGTCCGGAACCGTGGAACAGGGCCGCTGCGATCAGGGAAATGATGGGCAGCTTCGCCCCACAGGGGATAAATGTGGTGGTCATGATCGTCATACGACGGTCTCTTTCATTTTCAATGGTCCGGCTTGCCATGATACCCGGCACGCCACAGCCGGTTCCGATGAGAACCGGGATGAAGGACTTTCCGGAAAGACCGAATTTCCGGAAGATACGGTCCATGATAAATGCCACCCGGGCCATGTAGCCGCACTCCTCCAGGATCGCCAGGAAGATGAAGAGGATCAGCATCTGGGGAACAAATCCCAGCACCGCTCCCACTCCGGCGATGATTCCGTCCAGGATCAGGCTTTTCAGCCAGTCCGCACAGTTGATGTTATCCAGGCCCTTCTCAACCAGAACGGGAACACCGGGTACCCAGGTTCCGTACTCCGAAGGATCCGGCGAGGTAAACTCACCTTCTTCGTCCAGTGCTTCCGCGTCTGTCAGGGCTGCCTCGATGTCATATCCCTTTTCGATCAGATCATCTGCATAAAAGTCATATGCTTCCAGGAAACCATCCAGATCCCCGTCTTCAAAGGCCCCCTGCAGATCTTCGGCGCCGATGACATTTTCGTCAGCCGCTGCCGCGTCGATCACTTCCTTTACGCCGTCAACAAATACGTGCTCCTCAGCCCATTTGTCCGTATCCGCATCCAGCTCACCGTTCATTCCGAAGAGATGGAAGCCGTCGCCGAACAGCCCGTCGTTTGCCCAATCCGTAGCCCAGCCGCCCACAGTGGAAATGGATACGTAATATACGATGAACATGATCACCGCGAAGATCGGCAGCGCCAGCCAGCGGTTGGTCACGATCCGGTCGATCTTGTCCGAGGTGTTCATCTTGGTTCCGGAGTGTTTCTTCTTCAGTACTCCGGAAATGATGGATGATATGAAGCTGTAACGCTCATTGGTAATGATGCTTTCGGTGTCATCGTCGAAGGCCTTCTCCATTTCCGCGATCTCTGCGGATACATCCGGAAGATCCTTCGCCATTTCCGTCACCTTGTCATCCCGCTCCAGCAGCTTGATGGCAAAGAACCGGCGCTCTTCTTCCCTGATCTCATCGGGGAGCTTCTCCTCCACCCGTCCGATATAGTCTTCCACTTCTTTGGAGAAGGAATGCTTCCTCTCAGCAACCTCGCCGGCCTTTGCAAGGGCGATGGCCTTCTCGGTCACCTTGTCGATGCCGGTGCCCTTCATGGCGGAGATTTCCAGCACCGGAACTCCCAGCTTATCGGAAAGGGCTTTGGTGTTGATCTTGTCCCCGTTCTTCTCCACCAGGTCCATCATATTGACTGCAACCACCACGGGGATGCCCAGCTCCAGCACCTGAGTGGTCAGGAACAGGTTCCGTTCCAGGTTGGTTCCGTCCACGATGTTGATGATGGCGTCCGGCCGCTGGCCGATCAGATAATTTCTGGCCACCACTTCCTCCAGGGTATAGGGTGACAGGGAGTAGATACCGGGAAGATCCTCGATCTTCACTTCCTTATTCCCCTTCAGTTTTCCTTCCTTCTTCTCCACCGTGACACCCGGCCAGTTACCCACATACTGGTTGGCACCGGTCAGTGCGTTGAAAAGTGTTGTCTTCCCGCAGTTCGGATTTCCCGCGAGGGCGATACGTATGCTCATAGTTGTTCCTTCACTTTCTTTGTTGTTTTTAATTCTTCGAATGTGGCCTTGTCATCCTGAGGCCGCAGGAGCTCTTCATGTGTTCGATCGGATGGGATTCTTCGCTTCGCGCTGCCGCCCGGTCGATGATCGGCGCATACCCGTGTGCCACCGGCACACATGCGCCCGCTCAGAATGACAGGCTGCATGGTCGAAAAATCTTTCCTGTCGCTGTCTGACTTACTGCACCAGGATCATCTCCGCGTCCGCTTTCCGGACGGACAGTTCATAGCCTCTCACGGTGATCTCTACCGGATCTCCCAGTGGCGCCACCTTTCTCACATAAATCTCAACGCCTTTCGTGATCCCCATATCCATGATCCGGCGCCGGATGGCACCTTCTCCCTGGAGTTTCAGGACCCTGGCGGTTTCACCGATCTTAACTTCCCGAAGTGTTTTCATGTTCTCACCTTCCTCTGAATGTATAGTGTTCTTCCGAATATGCTGTATCTCTCCGCATATGCTTCGTTCTTCCGCATCACCTGCGGTCAGATCATGATCTTTCCTGCCAGTTCCTCACTGACCGCCACTCTGCTGTCCATGACCTTTACGATCAGATTCCTTCCGACCGAGCTCACCACGCTGATCTCTCCGCCCACGCTGAATCCAAGATCTGTCAGATGTTTCCTTACCTCCGGATTTCCTCCGATCTTTTTAATGATCGCCGGTTTTCCCATTTCCGCATAAATTAATGGCATCACGGTACTCCTCCCTTTTCTTCATTAGTTAGATGTTACTAACCCTATGGGCAAAAAATAAAGTTAGTGTCTGCTAACCATCAATAAGTATAGTTAGTAGGCACTAACCTGTCAAGTACGCATTGTATGCAATCTTTTTATGAATCCAGACAGACGCCCTCTTCATCGAAATGATAGGTCTTTCCGGAGATGGTCTTCGTTCCCGTTACCATGGCTCCGTTACTGAAGAAATACCATTTCCCTTTGATCTTCGCCCAGCAGTTCTTCGGATAGGTTCCGTCCGAATACCGGTACCACCAGCCCTTGGAATCCTTCTTCCATGTGCCGGTCTTCTCCGCCGTAGTATTTACCGTGGTGGAAGGATCGACCTTCAGTATCCAGGAGGAATTCTCATTGGACATATAATACCGGGATTTCGCTCCGGTTTTCGCATTGGTCTGCTCGGTCTTCTTGCCGGCAAATGCACTCCGGAGACTCGCGCTTGCACTGATATCCAGGGTCGTGAGCTTATTGCCTTCGCAGTAAAGCACGAACAGCTTCGGATTCCCGGACACATCAATCATACCGATCCGGCAGCCCCAGCAGTAAAACCTCACAAAACCATTATAAACACTCAGTTATACGAGTGCAAGAAACGTTTTTATGGAGCCGGTTTTTCGTTCTCCCACGGGAGCTTTCTCCGGGCCAAAGCAGCATAAAAGAAGCCCGAACATCCGAAATGCCGGATGTTCGGGCTTCTTTTATAAGGGAGTGGTTTTTTGTATGGCTACATGTTATCACACACTCTGTCACAGAACTGTCACACGTTTTTTCTTTTCGCCGATTTTTTCATCTTCCCTTCGTTCTTTTGTATATTTCTAAAAAAACCGCTTATTCATGAAAGAAATTCATACGAAGTTAAGGACATTTTGTTCAGAATATGTTATAATCTCCGTCATGAACTATAAATTGGCAGCGGAAACGGATATTTACCTTCGTTCCGGCGGGTGTAAGACATGGACAGGCGTACAGTAATCTACTATTCCGATGAAATGAATGACGAGTTCTCTCAGGCAGAGATCACGCCCCGGAAGATCGATGAAAACTATGTTTATATCCACACCTCGCTCTTCAAGCGGTTCACGCATATCTTCTGGTACCGGATCGTGGCGACTCCGATCGCATTTCTCTACGTCAAGCTTGTATTCGGACAGCGGACCAGAGGCAGAAAGAAGCTGAAGAAGCACAGACACGACGGGTATTTCCTGTACGGCAACCACACACAGGATATCGGGGATCCCTTTATTCCAAACGTGATCACCTTTGCCAAGACCGTGTATATGGTGGTGCATGCCAATAATGTATCCATGCCCGTGCTGGGGAAGATCACCCCGTCCCTGGGAGCCCTGCCGGTTCCGGATGGGATGAGGGCATATAAAAACTTCCTGGATGCCATCGATACCCGTATCAGCCAGGGGCATTGCGTAACCATCTATCCTGAGGCACACATCTGGCCCTACTATACGAAGATCCGTAATTTCCCGGACACCTCCTTTGCCTATCCGGCCAAGGCGGGGACGCCGGTGTACTGCTTTACGAATACCTATCATAAGCGCCGGATCTTCAAGCACCCGAGGATCATAACCTACGTGGACGGCCCCTTCTATCCGGATATGGAGCTGCCGGTCAGGGACCGGAAGAAGGAGCTTCGTGACAAGGTATATAACTGCATGTGCAAGCGGGCGGAGACATCCGACCACGTGCAGATCAGATACATAAAACAGGAGAAGAGCCAATGATCGACATTCTGTACTGCGGAAATGACGGTGTCTATGACGGAGTGCTCACCTCGGTTCTGTCCATCCTGAGGCGGACGGAGACGAAGGAGCCCTTCTGTTTCCACATCTTCACCATGGACGTTTCCCACCTGGACGAAAAATACATCTGCGTATCCGATGCGCATATCCGTACCCTGGAGACGGTGGTGAAGCTTTACAACGAAGAGAATTCCGTCCGGCTGTATGATGTGACGAAATATTACATGAAAGCCTTCTCCGGCTGTCCCAACGAGGGAGCCTACTGCTCTCCCTATACATTGATCCGCCTCTTCGCGGATGTGGTGAAGGGGATCCCGGACAAGCTGCTCTACCTGGATGCGGACATCATGTTCAACCGGGACGTCCGGCTTCTCTGGGACACGGATCTTACGGGCTATGAATATGCGGCCGCCCGTGACCACTACGGAAAATACCTGCTCTATCCGAATTATATCAACGCCGGTGTCCTGCTGTTCAATATGAAGCTGGCCCGGGAGACAGGGCTTTTCAAGAAGGCCCGGTGGTGGATCAAAAAGAAGAAACTGACCTTTGCGGACCAGAGCGCACTGATCCGGTCCACAACAAAGCGGAAGGTACTGCCCCAGCGGTTTAACGACCAGAAATTCCTGCATAAGCACACGGTGGTGCGGCATTTCTCAAAACGGCTTTTCTGGCTGCCCTATCCGCATACGGACAATATCAAGCAGTGGCATATCGACAAGGTCCACAAGATCTTTAAATACCGACAGTTCGATGACATCTATGAGGAGTACCTGGAAATAATAAACTTACCCCCAAAGGAGTAACCATGAAGGAACCCATCATCCCAATCTTTTATGCCTGCGACGATGCATTTGTTAAATTCACTGTCGTTTCGATGCAGTCACTGATCCGGAATGCATCGAGAAAATACAGGTACGTTCTGCATATTCTTCATACCGATATCTCGGAGCCGATGAAGGATATCGTCTACAAGCTTGCCGATGAGAATTTTGAGGTCCGCTTCGTGGATGTGTCCGATTATCTTTATTCGATCTCGGAAAAGCTGCCGCTTCGGGATTATTATTCGAAAACCACATACTACCGGCTGTTCATCGCAGAGATGTTCCCGCAGTACAACAAGGCCCTGTACCTTGACAGCGATACGGTCATCCTCGGCGATATCAGCCAGCTGTATCTTACAGATATCCGTGACGCCTATCTGGGTGCCTGCCATGAGCAGGTCATGGTACAGACCAAGGAGTTCGGCACCTATGTGGAGAAGGTCGTGGGCGTATCGCGTTACAACTTCTTCAATGCCGGCATGATGCTGATCAACTGCGAGCAGTTCCGGCTGCATTTCGTTCTGGACAAATTTATCGACTATCTGCATTACTACAACTTCGTGGTAACACAGGATGAGGACTATCTGAACCTGATCTGTAAGGATCATGTGTACTGGCTGGACCAGCGCTGGAATACCGAGACCTTCGGGGAGATCCCCTATCCGCTCGATCAGGCGAAAATGATCCACTATATCATGGTCAACAAGCCATGGCATTATGAGTACTGTATCTGCGGCGAGTATTTCTGGAAATATGCAAAGGAGACCGTATTCTATGAGGAGCTGCTGAATATGCAGCGATCCTATTCCGGCGCGGAGAAGGCACGGGATGCCCAGAGCTCCGAGAACCTTATCCGGCTTGCCGTGAAGGAGATCAACAGAGAGGACAACTTTATGAACCGGATCAATCATGATAAGCGCGATCAGGATCGGGTCAACATCCTCCGCAAGATCGATCAGTATGAACGGGAAGGCCGCTTCGATGAGGACGTTGAGAACGATCCTCCCGGACGGATGCTCATGCCCGACGAGATCGAATATGTCCGTAAGACCAAGGCCGAGAAGCTGAAGACCAAGATGGCCTTCAAAATGGCGCATAAATTCATCGACGGACTGGTTGAGGATAAGAAGCTCATCATCAAAGAGATCAAGGGAATCGAGAATTTCAAGAACCTGGAATGCGGTGCGATCATCACCTGCAACCATTTCAATGCATTTGACAGTTTTGCCATCCAGATGGCTTATGAAGCGGCGGAGCAGCCCGACCACAGCTTCTGGCGGGTGATCCGGGAAGGCAATTATACCTCCTTCCCCGGATTCTACGGCTTCCTGATGCGTCACTGCAATACCCTGCCGCTGTCCTCCAATCCGGCCACCATGAAGAAGTTCTATAAGGCGGTCACGGAACTGGTTGCCACCGGTGACTATGTACTGTTCTATCCGGAACAGAGCATGTGGTGGAACTACCGGAAGCCGAAGCCGCTGAAGCGGGGCGCATTCCAGTGTGCCGCAAGAAGCGGAGCGCCGGTCCTTCCCTGCTTTATCACCATGAAGGATTCGGATGTCATGGGAGAGGACGGCTTCTATGTACAGGAATATACCATCCATGTCTCTCCTCCGGTCTTCCCGGACACATCGCTTTCGCTGCGTAAGCAGGCGGAACAGATGATGTTTAAGAATTATGAGTTGTGGAAGGAGATCTACGAAGAGGAGTATCACATTCCTCTGTCCTATACCACGCAGGAAGATAAGGCCCAGCAGCTGGAGGGTTTTGTTCCGGTGAAGGAGGAGTCCGGTGAGACTCCGGACGTGGACGTCCGGTAAGATTCGAAACGGATCCTTCAAAAAATCGATATACGAGTACTAAAACGGGACGGGTGCCATGACACCCGTCCCGTTCTTACTTTATATTCCTCCCTGCTGTTCCCGCAGTTCAACCATTCCGTTGATCCGGAGGATCACTCAAGGATGACATAGTAGCTGTAAAGCTCCTGTCCGCCGTTTAATACATAGATCTCGCAGTCTTTATGCTCTTTCCTGAGCTGTCCTGCGATTTCTTCCGCTTCTTCCTCCGTGGAATCCTTTCCCCGGATGATGATGCAGATCTGATGATCCGTGAAGTCCATCCGCGAAGTCAGCATGCAGGCAGTATCTCTCCGGTCATTATCCGCAGATACGATGGTCTTTCCCACGATGCCCAGATACTGTCCTTCCCTGAGCCGGAAGCCGTCCATCTCGGTATCCCGGATGCACCTGGTCACGCTGCCGGTAACGACACCCTGCATGGCATCCTTCATATCCTTCTCAATCACATCCGCGTCTCCGGAATCCAGATCCAGCATGGAAAGAACCGCATAACCGTCACCGATGGTACGGCTGGGGATCACCCGGATATCCGCATCCTCATACAACTTTGCAGCCTGCTCTGCGGCAAGGATCACATTTCCGTTGTTGGGAAGTACGAAGATCGTACCCGCATTGATCCTGCGGAATGCCTCGATGAAATCATCCGCAGGGGGATTCATGGACTGACCGCCTTCCACGATCTGATCCGTGCCCATTTCACGGAAATTCTTCTTGATGCCTTCACCGGTTGCCACGGCAACGATTCCGAAGGGCTTATATTCCTCCTGCTGAACCAGCTTGCTGTCCGCAGGCAGATTGTTGTGCTGAAGCGACATATTCTCGATCTTTACGGTCAGGTATTCACCGAACTGCTGACCGTACTGAAGCACACGGTAAGGCTCCTTCGTATGCACGTGAAGCTTCACTACGCTTCCCGTCCTCAGGCATACCACGGAATCTCCGATGCTCTGGAGAAACTCACGGAAGGCCGCAAGATCAAAGTTCTCGATATCCGTCTTCTTCCGCTGGAGCCGGAGCAGAAGCTCCGTGCAGTATCCGAAGACAAGGTCGCTGTCCTCATTGAAAAGGTCAAAATTCAGTTCCGCTCCGGGAGCCGGTACGGATGTGTGTCCCGGGTGCACGTCCCGGCTTTCAACCTTCTCCCCGTTCAGTACGGAAAGAACTCCCTCCACGATATAGATCAATCCGGCTCCGCCGGAATCCACCACGCCGGCCTTCTTCAGAACCTCCAGAAGATCCGGTGTATGGTTGAGGGACTCCTGTGCCTGCATTAAAAAAGCAGCCAGATATTCACCCACATCCTTGCAGTTCAGGGAAGAAGCATAATCCACTGCTTCCCGGACCACGGTAAGGATCGTTCCTTCCACAGGATCCGCAACTGCGGAATACGCATGCTCCACACCGCAACGGAATGCGCGGGCCGTATCCTCCACATCCGCGGTGTCAACGCCCTCCAGTCCGGCAGCGATCCCGTCCGCGATCTGTGACAGGATGACTCCGGAATTGCCCCGGGCGGAGAAAAGCATACCGTTTGCCGCACGACGGGCATAGTCACCGATCCCTTCATCCTCGTAAGGAACGGCGGTTTCACTGCCCTGTATGGTCATCAGCATGTTATTTCCGGTATCTCCATCCGGGATGGGGAATACATTCAGATCATTTACCTCGTCTCTGTGGAGTCCGAGATTCTGTATTCCTCCTCCGATCAGCTCAGCCAGCATCTGACTGTTTATACTGTTCTTATCCATCTTACTTCTCCCCACCAACAAAGGTTACTTCTTCGCCAAGAGCGAAAACTGCAATGGCATCCGGCCCTGTCGTGGCCCCGATGATCGGACCGATGGAACATATATAGACGTCCTTGCAGGGAATCTCCTTTTGTATCCTTTCTTTCAGCGCGCTGACTTCTTCCTGTTTGCAATCCGCATGTGCCAGATATACGGTCTGTTCCTCCGGCTTACGGATCTTCTCCTTCAGAAGGTTAACGAGCTCGGTGATGGAAGCTTCTCTTCCTTTTACTTTTTTATATGCCGCCTGATTGCCCTCAGCATCTGCGATAATGATCGGCTTTACGCCGAACAGGTTCCCGAAAAATGCGGCAGACCCCTTGACTCTTCCTGCCCGACGCAGGTATTCAAGTGTATGTACTGCACAGAACTCCAGTGACGTATTCCGGATCTTCCAGATCTCGGAATAGACCGTCTCAGCATCCTTCCCTGCGGATGCGAGCTTTGCTGCCTCCATGGCCAGAATCCCCTCTCCGAAGGCGGATCTGTTGGAATCCATGCAGAGGATCTTTGCCCCCTTAAATTCCTCTTCCAGCTTCTTTGCCAGAACCTTTGCCGTATTCACCGATCCGGACTGTTTCGTGGAGCAGGCGATATAGACGATATCACAGTCCTGTTCCAGGTATTTCCGGAATACCCGGTCGTATTCCTCAACCGGAACCTGGGTCGTTGTATAACGGCCTCCGTTCCGTATGTTTTCATAAAACTGATGAACCTCGGATGCAGTCCAGGAAAGCTCCGCAGGAGATTCTTTCCCCTCATATACGGTGTTCATCCTGGCATAATCGATCCCGTAGCGTTCCAGAAGTTCCGGGGTCAGATCGCAGCAGGTGTCCGTAATGATCTGTACCTTGCGCATGATAGTTTATCCTTTCTTCGGTTTTTCGGAAGCACAGACTCCCCCGAGTAAGGATATTATCATTCATTTCTAAACTGAAACGAAACTTTTCTTAATTTTATTTCGGCAGTGTTACAAGAAATGTGTTCTTTCCTTCCGCGCATTCCACCCGGACACTCCCTTTATGCAGTTCCACGATCTTTTTCACCACTGCAAGACCCACTCCGTTCCCTTCGGTGGCGTGGGATTCGTCCGCCTGATAGAACTTACCGAAGATCCGCTCCCGCTTCTCCTCGGGGATCGGCTCTCCGAAATTGGAGATAGCCACCCGGAGGCCCTCCCGGTCTTCCCGGATACCGATCTCCACGCTGCTGTATTCTTCGGAGAACTTGATGGCGTTGTCCAGAAGATTGATCCAGACCTGCTTTAACAGCTCCTCATTTCCGTAGACCTGATAATCCTCCTCTGGAAGCATGGGGTCAATATGCTTTTTGCTCCATTTGGTTTCCAGCATCAGTACACAGGTACGGAGCTGCTCGGACAGGTTGAATTCCTCCGTATCCGAAAGAATACTCTGATTCTCCACCTTTGCCAGATTCAGTACATTCGTGGCCAGTGCGGAAAGACGCAGGGACTCTTCCTCGATGATATCCAGATACTCCGCCTTTGTCTCCTCCGAAAGATTGCCTTTCTTCAGAAGCTTTGCGAAGCCGGCAATGGATACGATGGGGGTCTTGAATTCATGGGAAAAATTGTTGATGAAATCCGAACGGAGCATCTCGATCTGCCCCAGTTCCTCCGCCATGGTATTGAAGCTGTCGGTGGCTTTCCGGATCGGCGGAAGCTTGGCGAAACGTCCCTTGAAGGAAAGCCGCACGGAATAATCCCCGGAGGCCAGCCGATTCGTGGCATCCAGGATCTTGGATACCGGCTTGATGGGAAGATGCATGGTGACAAAAGAAAGGATGGTTCCGATGGAGAGACTGAGTCCGACAAAGATAAGAAAAAGGGATGTGGCACTGATCCCCGTGGATTCCAGTTTCAGCATCCCCCGATAGATGAAGAAGAAAACGATCACGCCTACGATGAGCGTGGTTACCAGAAGCAGTCCCATGACCACCACGGAAAGCGTGATGATCAGGGAAATGTTCTGCTTTGAATTCTCAAGTTTTTTATTCACATTCATACTTTTTTCACCGCCCTGTATCCCAGTCCGCGAACCGATTCGATCGCAAATTCATCCCATCCTTCAAATCTTTTTCTGAGCCGGCCGATATGCACCGTCACCGTCTCCCAGCCGGTCTCGCTCTCCGTTCCCCAGATCTCGTCCATCAGCTGGATCCGCGTGAAGATCTTTCCGGGATAGGACAGCAGGAGGAAGAGCAGATGGAACTCCTTCTGGGGAAGCATCTGCACCTCCTCTCCCCGTTTCACCGACAGGCTGTCATAATCCAGTACCACGTCCCCGATCTCGATCCTTCGCTCATCCGCGATCTTAGCCCGGCGAAGAAGCGCCTTGATCCGAAGAAGCATTTCCGTCTCATCGATGGGCTTCGTGATATAATCATCCGTTCCCGCCAGAAATCCCTGATGCTTATCCGCCGGAAGCTGCTTTGCGGATACCATAAGGATCGGAAGGCTGCTGTTCCCTTCCCGGAGCGTCCGGGTGAACTCATAACCGTCCATGACCGGCATCATGATATCCAGAACCACCAGGTTGATCATTTCCTTCTCAAGAACTGCCAGAGCCTTCTCTCCGTCTTCCGCCGTACTGACCATATAACCGTTGCTCTCCAGAACCGTCCGGATGTAACGGCGTACATTTTTATCATCATCCACTACCAGAATATGAAACATACTCTTCCTGTCTCCGTTCTTTATACTCCGATTGATCAAGCCGTACCGACATCTCCGTACGCTTCGCTTCCGTCGATGCGTTCGCCGTACTCAGATCATTCCACTGTCCCTACTCTTCGATCAGATACCCGTTTTGGTCAAATGCGTAGAGCGTTCCGTCGATCCGGCAGGTTCTGCTCTTCGCATACCATCCGCCGGAGACTCCGTACCACCAGCCCCGGGCGGTCTTATGCCAACCGCAGCGGACGGGATCGCTCTGAGCACCGTTCTTTCCGATCCACCAGCCCCGGATAAACTCGCTTTGGGCAAGGTATCCATCGGCCTTAAAATAGTACCATTTCCCGTCGATCTTCATCCAGGTGTTCTTAAGACAGGTGCCCTCCGGAAGCCGATACCACCAGCCCTTGCCGTCCTTCTTCCAGACAGCGGCCGCTTCCTTCCCATCCCAGGCTCCGCTTCCGGTAAGATACAGTCCCTTCCGGTAGGCATTCTTCTCCATATAGCCCTCCGGATCAAAATAGTACCATTTTCCATCGATGGCCTGCCAGCAGTTCTTCGCGGACCAGCCCAGGGTATCCCCGAACTTCCAGCCCCTGCTGTCCCGGGACCAGCTTCCGATGCCCTTATAGGTCTGTGTGCCGTCCTTATTATACCAGCGGCCCTTCACCCACTCTCCGGAGTAGTTTACTGCCTCACTGACCGTAACCTGTACCTTTTCTTCGATTCCCGTTTCAAAATGCTGGATCCGGATGGTCGTACTTCCTGCCGAGACGCCGTTCACAACCCCGAGATTATCCACAAAAGCCACGGATTCATCCTCTGACTCATAGGAGATGCCCCAGTTTGCGGAGCAGACCTCCGGCTGAAAAACCAATTGGATCTGACGGTACTGTCCCACGTTTACCTCCAGAGAGTCCTCCGCCGGCCGGAAGGAGGTTATTTTCCCGACGTTCTCCGTCTTCGGATCATAGATATGCACGAGACAGGTCTCCGTCTTCTCTCCCCGGGTTCCCGTAAGGGTCGCCGTCACGGTAGTGTCTCCGACACCCACCTTGACCAGCGTATCCTCCTTCATGGTTGCCACCGCCGGATCGGAACTTTTCCATTCCAGTATGCAGAGCTCCGCATCTGCCGGATAGGTGGAGTAGCTCATATAAAACTCGCTTTCGTCCATGGGGATCCAGATCTTCTTCGCCTGCAGGAAGATCTCCTCGGCCCTGGTCAACTGGTCCAGCGGGATGTACTTCGCATTTACCGCGAAGTCCCCATCCGGCACCGTACCCGATGAAAGCTGCCGTCCGTTCTCCAGGAACCAGCCGGTGAAGTAATACCCCTCCTTCTCCGGAGGATTGGGAAGAGTGATCTGCCGGGGTTCACCGAAAAGATAGGACTCTTTTGTATACTCCTGCCCGTCTGCCAGGAATGTGACCGTGGTATAAAGGCTGTCCAGGTCATTCAGATGCTCGTTCACCCAGGCCCGGCGCTTTTCGATCCATTTCCTGAACTGCTCCACCTCGCTCCTGTAATCGGAATTCGGGGAGGAATAATATCCCCAGCGCTCATAGTCATAGTACTTGGACGCCACCTGCTCCTTGTAGTACCGGTCCAGGATACCGCCTTCCTTCGTGATCTGCTCCAGTTTCCCGTCGAAGGTGGTCCAGCGGTCCTTCAGAGCCTGAATGAATACCGGATCCGCCTTCAGACGGTCAAACCATGACATGACCGTGTTGTTGAAGCCTTTATACTGCATGGCTTCCGCTTCGTCATACTGCAGATTCCCCCAGGCCACATAGTCGAAATCCCAGGCCGGTCCCCAGATCAGCTTGCCGTTCCGGTCCTTATAGAGCCGGGTACTGTCCGTGACAAAAGCATCTCCGTTCATTGTGAACTCCTGCATCCACCAGTAATCCACCGCCGCATCCAGGTCCATATATTCCATGTAGCTGACGCCGTCCGCATCCCGGAAATTCTCTCCGAAGATCGCATCCTCCGTCTTCTGCAGATAACCGGAAATGTAGTCCTTCTGCGCCTGATTCTCGTAAGTTACGAAATCCGGGGTCTCGAACTCAAATTCAATCCCCTTCTCCGTCTGAAAGACAGTCCGTTCATCCACGGTACCATAGGGAGACATAGCCATCAGATATCCGCCGGAAATGGCCGGCAGTTCCTCATCCGTCTCCGTCAGTCCGGCTATCTCCACACGTCCCTCGCCCACACGTACATTTTCCGAAAGGAGATACGTGCCGTAATAGTCTCCGTTCATTACCACTTCCACCGGCACACAGCGGATCGCATACAGCTGATCCAGCGACCGGCAGAACCAGTAGGTGGTGCGGTTTCTTAAGTGACTGTTGTCATAGTAATCCGCCAGCAGCACCCAGTTCTTGTTATTCCCCATGCCGAGAAGCGAAGCCTTCTTTTCCAGTTTCAGGGAATACGGCTTCTTATCCTTCTCCCATGTGGAGTTGCCGCGTCCCCGCACACGCTCGATCTTAAGTCCCTTTATGTCCGCCTGCTCCTCCGTACTGAATTCCGAGCGGTAACCCTCCGGAACAAGAATGTCGATGGAACCAGTGCACCCGACACTGTGATCCTTGCTCTGATTCATGGCCTCCACGGTTCCTTTGGATTCATCGATGTTGAAGTAGATCACCGGAGCCGAGTAATATTCAAATCCGAGGGATCCGAGCAGCACCTTGATCTGCTTATCCTCTCCTTCGCCCTTTCCCTTAAATGCTATCGCTACCGTGTGCTCTCCCTGCAAGCCCATGGAGGTAAGATTCACGGCGTGGAAGGTCTCCCTCTTCCTCAGCTGAAAGGTTACGAAGGGGGACTTTGCATCGTCCAGATAGATTGCCGCAGATACGCCTTCTCCGCGGATCAGCTGTGCATCCAGTGTGATCCGGTCCACGGACTTCTCCGTAAAGGTGAAGGACTTCTTCAGGGTGACATACATATCCGTCATGACATCTTCCGAAGCGGAAAGGTAGATTCCGCAGGGTTCATTTTCGAAAACGTCTACTTCTCCATCCGGATCTTCCCGGCTGTCGACGGCATCATCCTCCTCCGGATCCACCGGATCCGCCGGCAGATATGCTTCGTCTCCCGGCTCGATGACCAGCTTCCTGTCCGCATCCTTGAAGGCGGTTCCCACCGTGACACTTTCCGGGATCCCCAGTTCCCCTGCTTCCTGCATGGTAACGAACTCCCGCTTCCGGTAGGGTTCCTCCATCTCCTCTTCATTTCCGGCAAATACGGAACCTGCCGGGATCAGACAGAAGAGAATGATCAGCGCCGTGAAAAGAAGTCTGCTTTTTGTTCTGATATATTCCATGAAAGCCTCCGTGTTATAACCGGTCACGCACCCGTCATGCTGTCCTTCAGCTTCGGATCCTTTGCGTACAGGAAGCCGAAGACCGCTCCGCAGATTCCGCCCAGAATATGGGTCAGGTGCGAGATATTATCATTTACCGTAAATGCATCCCAGATCTCACTTCCGAGATAGATCAGGATTACCAGGATCATGCTGAGCGGGATCCCTCCCTGCTCCATATTCACTGCCGATGTAAGGATGATCATCATGAAGACGATGCCGCTGGCGCCCAGCAGCATGGTATTCGAGAAGAAGATCATCTGGAAGATCGACGCGACCACCGCCGAGATTCCGATCATTTCCAGCAGATTCTTCGAGCCATACTTCTCCTCCAGCACCGGGCCCAGGAGCAGGAACAGCGTCATATTCGAAAAGAAATGGCTCATGTTCGCGTGTCCCAGTGTATGTCCGAACAGCCGGATGACCCAGAAGAAGCTGAATTTTGAGCGGTATACGGAGAAAAGGTTCTCCGTGGTCCAGCCGTTGGTGATGTACCCGAGGCCCAGTACGGCCAGCGAAACGATCGCGAAGGTCAGTGTGACCGGGGCGTTGTAGCGGATTCGGAATTTACGGGTTGACGGGGTACCGGTGCCTGTGGAAATGGATGGTAGATCTGACATAAGCCCTGCTCTCCTTTATGAAACTGCCGCAGTTAGATTCTGTGGTTTCTGCCTGTAAACAACTTTGATTGTATCATGCGGCGATACAGATGACAAGCCGTGGGAGGCCATGACAGACCGTGGACAATGTCAGGTAATCCTTGGAAAGATTTCTATCCCCCTCGGCGCCTTTTTGACGAACCGTAGTGCCTTTCTCGGCCCGGCTCGCGCCCTCTCGCTTCGCTCGATGTCGCGGCGCTCGTCGAATGGGCATGCAAGCATGCCCGCTCGACTCACTGCTCGCGCAAACCGCGGGTGCCCCCAGCGGCACATAGGCTTCCCGCTTCGCACTTTGTGCTCGCGGATTGCCAAGTGCCGGGACACGCGATGACCTCGAAAGACACTACGTTCGTCTTTTGAGGCGCCTCTTATGGTCGGTTTCCTGATTATGTCTCATATTACCGCTACCTATGAGGTGGGAATCATCTCATATTGAGTTCAAGTCTCGCTCGCAAGGCTTGGCGGGAGATTCAGGCAAGCGTTAGCTGACAAACTTCCTTCCCAATTCACCACTTGAACTAATGCGATCACTAAAAGAATTCGAGTTCTTTATTTAATTATCATGCTGAAAATAATCATAATCTAAACAGGCCATGGGCAGACGTTTTTTCCTGCTCTGGCTGGGGATCCGGCAAAACGAATCTGCCCGTGGACCTTCTGGTTTCAGAATGTGTCCGCGGGCAGGATTCATGCCTTTCGTTATGGTTTTCGGGTGATATCCCCGGCTCTTTCGTCAGGGAAAATAGTTTAGTCAAGGGTCCGCATCAGATAGAGACGCGAGGAGAAGTCCGGGGCGTGTCTTACTTTGCCGTTGTAGCCTGTTGCGGAATAGGCCTGGGCCACATGTACGCCGGCACACATCAGGGCATCGCCGTACATCGTAAGGTCCTCTGTCTCACCGTCCATTTTTACCTTTTTTGCTATGACATTATGAAGCATGCTGTCCGGCTTTACATGCACCGGAGCCACTGTGTTCACCAGGCTTCCGAAGTCCTTCAGGTTATGCTTTCGTTCCAGGTTCCGGAAGCTGTATTTCCGGTCGGGCAGAAGTCCTTTTGCGTGGTACACTTCGGTCAGTACATTGGGGCGGGTAAGCAGCTGGAAGAGGAGGCCGGCTGCCTTCCTTCCGTCCGGGGAGACCACGGTCCATTCCGTGATATTTCCCGAAGTCGGGGCAATGGCACTAAAGGTGCCCGTTCCGCCGAAGCATCCGTGACCGCCCATGCCGTCACCTACACCCGCAGCCCGTCCCCGGTAGAAGCTGCCGAAGAAGAACACGTCCCGCCATTCTTTATACAGTGCGATCTGCTGTCGGATCTCCTCCTGCTCTTCCTTCTTCATATCGGAAATGTTGCACTCATAGCCCAGCACACCGAAGGCTGCCACATTGAACCGGGTGGCAAGGGGTGTCCGCCGGAGGGTCTGATGGTTCGGAACATCCGAAACATGTGAGGTTACAACACTCATGGGATAGCCGTAGCTGTAGCCGGTCTGAATCTCAGCCCTGGCCGCGGCATCGCTGTCGTCGCTGGCCCAGATCTGCGGGAAGAAGGAAAGGATCCCCAGATCAAACCGGTTGCCGCCGGAGGCGCATCCCTCAAAAAGGATCTTCGGGAACTTCCGGGTCAGGGTGGACATGATCCTGTAGAGTCCCAGCATATAACGGTGAGCTACCTCTCCCTGCCGTTCCGGCGGAAGGGATGCGGAGTAAACGTCCGTCATGCTGCGGTTCATGTCCCATTTCACGTAGGAGACACCGGCAGTTCCGAAGATTTTGCTCATTTTTTCTATGATATAGTCCTGAACATCCGTCCGGGTAAGATCCAGGAAGCGCTGGTTTCGTCCTTCGGAATGGAAATGTTCCGGAATCTGCAGCGCCCAGTCCGGATGTTTCCGGTAAAGGTCGCTGTCCACGCTGATCATTTCCGGCTCCACCCAGAGACCGAACTTCATGCCCAGGGCTTTCACCTTCGCCGCCAGGCCTTCTAACCCGTCGGGAAGCTTCTTCCTGTTCACATCCCAGTCCCCCAGGGCTTTGGTATCATCCGACCGGTCGCCGAACCAGCCGTCATCCATGACGAAAAGCTCGATGCCCACATCCCGGCCGGCCTTAGCCAGCTTCAGGAGC
Source organism: Eubacterium sp. (assembly GCA_017437905.1). Lineage (GTDB taxonomy): Bacteria > Bacillota > Clostridia > Lachnospirales > Lachnospiraceae > Eubacterium_Q. Next base: position 11,528 of record JAFRWY010000016.1, on the reverse strand, counting down.
TTTCCTTCATCGATCTTGAAATACGAGGCTTCCCAGCTGTTGAGCAGCACGGGGCGGGGCTTCTTCTTCCAGTATCCGCGGACGATATGCTCCCGGACAAAGGCATGCATCTGCTGACTCATGCCGTTAAAGCCTTCCCGGGAATAGGTCATCACCGCTTCCGGGGCGTGGAAGCTTTCTTCCGCCCCCAGCTGCCAGGAGAAGCCTTCGGGATTGATCCCGGAGACAAACCGGAGTTTGCCGAAGGGGCTTACTTCTGCTGCTTCGTAATGGTTCCCGCTATAGATCAGGTTGAAGGCATAAACCTCTCCCGCATCCTCCGTGGTATGGGGCTTCGACAGCATGACGAAGGGGTTTGCCCGGTTGGAGGAAATGCCGGAGGTAGTGGCATTTACCAGTTTTCCGGCTCCGAGGGGCGTATCCGTCCGGTGCATTTCCCGGATCCACGCGCCGTTAAAGGTTGACATAATGTATGGTTCCGCATCCAGATCCATGCAGAGACTCATGATCCGCTCGATCGTCACCGGGGCTTTCCCGTGGTTGGTCAGCACTGCGGAGCGTGTGATCACGTCCATTTCCGCATATACCGTATAATAAAGCGTCAGCTCCATATCATAGGAACGGTCCCAAAGGGTAACCGCAAGGGTATGGGCTTCTCCCTTTTCATCGTATGCAGCCGGAAGTCCGTGCTTTAGAGCAAAGGGAGCGGTGTTCTTCCCCTCCGGCTCCTTTGGCTCCGCCGGTTCCGCACCCGTTCCCCGGATCAGCTCCGTCTTCTCGAAGGAAAAATCGGAGGTTCTTCCTCCGTCCGCATGACGCAGGGCAACAGCCGGCTCGCGAAGGTCTCCCTTCCCGGGCCAGCTGTATTCAAGACGCATGTCTTCCAGCGAGTAGGTTTTCTCTTCCGTATCGTAAATACATGTCGTCCCCGGCGGAAATGCATGCCGCTCCGCCAGTCCCATGGCTTCCGGATCTGCCTCGTCATCGATGGTGATACGCGCACCGTAATAAAGGTGCTCCAGCTGTCCCGTGGGCAGCACCCGGAAGGCATAGGTCGTATGCTTTGTATCCAGTATGAAAAGCTTATTCCTGATTTTTCTTATCATCCATTCATCCCCGGAATCATCCGTTTTATTCAGCCTTTTCCTGCTGTTCCGCCGCTCTCTTCTTCGCGATCTCCTGTGCCAGTTCTCGGACCTTATCATCCGTCAGGATATACTTCTTACGGAAGACAAGTACTGCGATGATGAGCCCCAGCACCGGGATCAGGGTCATGGTCATCCGAAGTCCCAGCTTTGCGCCTTCGCTGACGTTCTTTGCGAAATCCATCACCTGCTCCGCTTCCGTGGTTTCCTCGGAGCTGAGGGAATTGACGGAGAGACAGATGGCTGCCACGAAGGCTGCGATACCGGAGGCCAGCTTCACCACGAAGGTCTGCATGGAGAAGATCACCGACTCATCCCGGCGGTTGTTCTTCATTTCCCCGTAATCCACCGTATTTGCAAGGAAAATGGTGGTAAGGATCTGCAGCACACCATTTGCCGCAAAGATGAAGAAGCCCGGAATAAACAGGATGTAAACATTGGACATGTTAATAAATGCAATGGCAAAAAGAGCGACATAGCCGATCACCGCACTGGTCAGTGTGATGTAAAAGATCTTCGTGTTGGAGAATTTCTTCCGGAGCAGCGGATAGAACAGCATCATGGACAGGATCTGGATCGCACCGCCGAACATGTTGAAGAAGGTGTAGCCCTTGTACCAGTCCTCACCGCCGAAATCATATTTGAAGAAATAGATCACCAGGTTGGATGTGATGTAGATGGCGGTATTGATCAGTACGATGGCGATCACCACCGTCATGGCCTGATCGTTGGTGAAAAGTGCCTTGAACATGGCGCCCACCGACGGAGACTGGGTGTTCACCGTGGACTTCTCCTTGATGGCAACGCAGGTCAGGGTGATAAAGATAACGAAAAGAATTGCCACGATCAGCGCAAACCACCTAAAACCGGTGCGCTCGCCTTCCGTCCCTTCTCCGCCGATCATATGCACGATCATCATGGTGAAAATGGTCACCAGTGCGGAACCCACGCCTGCACTGGAACGGGCCAGTGCCGTCAGCTTCTCACGTTCCCGTCCGCCCTTGGTAAAGGCCGGGATCATGGACCAGTAGGGAATATCCATCATGGTGTAGGTAACGCCCCAGAGGATATATGCGATGGCCGCATAGGCCACCAGTCCGCCGCCATCCAGACTCGGAGGTGCGGAGAACATCAGGAACAGGATCACCGCATTGGTGAGGGTTCCGATCATCAGCCAGGGACGGAACTTCCCCCAGCGGGTCTGTGTCTTTGCAACAACGATGCCCATGATGGGATCGTTAAATGCGTCAAAGATCCGGGCCACCAGCAGGATGACACCCATGGCCACCGCCGATACTCCCAGAATATCCTGGAAATAATAAAGCACATAGCTGGCCGACAACATGTAGACCATATCCTTACCCACAGCACCGAGGCCGTAGGCCGCTTTCTCCTTAAAACGTAACTCCATATGCTTCTCCTTTCACAAGTCCGGTTCCCGCGTCAGTTTTTCAGTCCGACTGCAAGTTTCACCGCTTCGTATGCCCCGTTGTAAATCCCCATTTTCTTGTTCTCGATAATATTTCTGCACATGCCCCCCAGCATGCTCTCATCCTCAATGAACAGTTCCAGTCCCTGCAGCACATGGGGGATGTCCCTGAGTTCCAGGGTTCCGTCCCCGATCTCTGCCGAGTGGATGGCTCCCCACTGCTCATGTCCGCCCACTCTCCGGATAAAGAGCTTCGGAACCGGATAGAAGGAGAGCTCGCTGGGCTTGGTCACCAGCACGTCCGCACTCCGCATAAGCAGATTTGTGGCATAGACCGCCTCGAAGATGTTCTCGTGTGCAAATGCATGTACCCCGACGACCCTGCCGGTCAGGGCCTTCTTCGCAAATTCCTTTGTTGCTTCCCAGTCATTGAAATGGGTCCGGCTCACCCGGTTCAGTCCCCTGACATCCAGCAGCAGCTTGTCCCAGACTGCCTGATAATCGCCCACATTAACATAGAGGGCCACTTCCTTCCGGCGTATCCGGGGCATCAGTGCCTGCAGGATGCTCTTAAAGATCTCTCCCTGTGCGCCTGCGCCTCCGATGGTAAGCAGGAACCGCATCGGCTGTCCGTCCTTCCGTCTTGCCAGTCTTGCCTCGCAATCCGCTTCGATGTTCTCCACCAGCTCATGATCCACATAGTGTCCCGTGTAGACCAGGGAATCCTCCGGCATGGGAGAAAGGACCTTCTTCTTCTGCATGCCGTTCAGCATGCGGTAGCCCTGATATGCATAATGGGTCTGCACCGTATGAATGCTTCCCTCTGCCAGATGCAGCGCCATGGGCCAGTTGTCCGGGATCGCATTCACTACATATTTCATGCCCGCATGCAGCGCCGCCTGTGCCGGCCACACGTGAGTGGCAACCAGGGGCAGCTCCTTCGGAACGTTCTTAAATACCGGTGCCATCAGCTCCGCATTTGCCTGATCGGATGCGTTGTAGGAAAGCTGGCGGAAGCCTTCGTAATTCACCGGCTCCCATACCACCTTGTTAAATATCTTACTCTTCTGGGACATGCGTGAACCCAGGGAATAAAGGTCATTCTGTGCGGAGATCACCTTGGTACAGGTGGTATCCGGATAGGAATTCAGGTCCATCCAGTAGGGTGTGTAACCCATGGCATGGGCCGCGGATGCAATGGCCATGGAGATCCGGTAATGACCGAAGCCCATCCGGATATTTCCGACGATGATACCCTTCTCCACATCAAAGCCGCTGTCTTTCGATTCCGCCGCGTCTTCCGCCTGACTCTCCGCCGTCCGCTCTGCTTCTTCCTTCTCCGCTGCCGCGATGGCGCGGATGGCTTCGGCCGCATTCCTGACCGCCGCGTGTACCAGCGGGGACTCCTCCTCCGGAGCAGTGCCCTGCTCATTGACCGCGTCCACAGGATCCTTCCTGTCCGGACCGGTGGTTACGGCTTCTGCCGTGTTCCCGTCCTTCGGCGCCTCCACGCGGATGTTCCGGACACCCAGGATCGGGCCGATATACGGATTCTCCTCCGTATATGCCCGGTAGTCCACATTGCTGTCATCTCCGAATTTCTTGATATAATTTTCCTTTGAACGTTCTGCCTTACGAACCACTCTTCCGGACATTCCGTTTCCGAATATCTCTTCCGAACGCTGTGTCATACTGTATCCTCCTCCATTCTGTGGTCATCCTCTGTAACGCCCCCACGTTCAAAAGGACATCTTCTTTTTACTCTATGCCCTGGTGTCCATAACGATCCCGTCCACCATGATCTCCACAACCTCTCCCAGTGCCTGCTGGTAGCTGATGCCGTTCCTCTGCAGGATGTCCCTCTTAAAGAACTGCTCCAGCGAAGCCTCGTACATCATCTTGAATATGGGAATGCTGATCTTCCGGACCACACCCTCGGTCATCCCCTGCTCCAGAAGGGCGATAGTGGCTTCCCACCCGGTTTCCAGCCGTTCCTCCACCAGCCGGTAGATCTCCGGATACCGGTCACGGAGCTCAAATACTCCCTGGAAATTAATATCTTTGTACGCTTCCGGGAAGACTCCCAGGATCTTCCGGATCTTATCCACCGTGGTCAGTTCCTCGTTCCAGAGCACTTCATTTTCGCTCTCCTTGATGGAGGCAAATACATGCTCCACCATTTCCACCAGCAGCTCATCCTTCCCTTCGACCACCGTATAGATCGTCTTCTTGCTCATACCCAGCTTTTCAGCCAGATCATCCATAGTGAACTTGATCCCCTTCTCCCGGAAACAAGTCACTGCCCCCTCCATGATACGTGCCTTCAGTTCCATAGTAACTCCCTCCTTCTCTCGTAAAACCTGTGAGTTCCGGCGTTTTCGCCGCATTCCGCGGCATATTTTTGTTGAAAATGTATCCCTCCTGGAAACTAAAACTTAATTTTTCGTTTCTTTCTTCCATAGTAACAAAAAAAAGCACAACGGGCAAGAAACGAACTTAACAAAAATCGTTTCCTTCCGTTGTGCATTCTGACAGAGCCGTCCTACAGACCTACTTTGTCTCCAGTATATACTTATCCACCCGCTTCTTCAGCTGGTCATATTTGCAGGGTCCCGCATCCAGTACGGTTCTGTGATACTCCACAACATTGAACTTGTCACCCAGCTCATCCTCCGCATAATCCCGAAGGTCCTTCATTTCCATATAGCCCACGGAATAACTGAGGTAGAGTGCGGGATTTCCCACCAGGAATGTGTAGATCCTCTCTGCCGCACTCGCATTCATGCCGTTCCTGGACAGGAAGTTCTCGATATCACTTACCGTCCAGCCCTCCACATGGATCCCGAGATCGATCCGGCCCTGGATCAGGTAGCCCAGCTGTTCATCCATCGCCGCCAGTTCTCTCAGCTGCTCCGCGTATTCCGAGCCGTTAAAGTCGCAGTACTTCAGGCTTTCGTAGCTGGCGTAGACCGCCCAGCCCTCGATATATCCGAGTTCGGTTCCGATGAACCGGAAATTCTGCGGATTCGTCTGCTTGTAATAATTCGTCTGATACATGTGCCCCGGGCATCCTTCATGCGCCAGTGTAATCCACATATCATCCTTATGGGCTCCGTTGACACGGATCAGATTCCCGTCTTTATCATCGATGGGAGGGATCATGTAGTAGGCCAGGGTATTCTCCTTCATCTTCTCCATGCTCTTATCGAAATAAAGTGCCTGGTAATTGATCTTTCCGATATCCGGATAGTCTCCCATGACCCTGTTCATCAGATCATTTACCACCTCTTCCGCCTTCATGTTCGACATGTAATTAAAGAGCGTGGTTTCGTTGGAAATGAAATAGAGATACGCGTCCGTATCCGTGAGATACATTGTATCCATCCGGGTCCGGATATTGTTGATGGCCTGATCCACATAGGCGATCATCTGCTCCGGTGTTTTGGTGCTTCCCGTATATTCCCTGACGAGGTACGCATAGATCTCCGCACCGTGTTCTTCGAAATTGCAGAGCCCGCCCTTAATCTTATTGGTTCCCTTCAGTCCGGTAAATGTATCCTTGATCCGCTGATACATGGGAACGAGATAATTCGTTACTGCCTCTTCGTTCTGCTTCTTGAAGTCCGCACGTTCCTCATCCGTCACGCCCGCAAAGCCGTCGATCTGCTCATTGAACACAGTGATCAGGAAATTCTCTCCCGTCTGGTTCAGGAATTCATCACACTGGGAAATGATCTTGTCGATCACGCAGTCCTCATATCCGTAGCCCTTCTCGACCCGGAGCTTCTCAAATTCCAGAGCCTTGTCCACTTCGGGCGGATAAAGCTTCATCACATCGATATACAGCTGGATATCTTCCTTTGATTCGAAGATCCAGTCCGTGAACACCGACGGCAGATTCCCCTGAACACCGCTCATGGGTGAGAAGTCCCCGCCGATATATACATTTTCATATGTAACAAGGCTGGACTTCAGATTATCCAGCAGATAATCATAATCGAAGCGCTGCTGCTCCGTGAGGGTATTCACATCGATGGCTTCCAGTCTGGAGATCCAATCTTCCACTTCCTTCTTATCTTCCATGAAGCCTTCTTCGGTATATTCCCGATCCGGATCCCCGAGGGTTGCCGGACTGGGGGCCTGCAGGCCGAAATTCTTCCCGTCCTTGATATAATTACGGAATGATATGGAGGACGAGGTCACACCCTCATCGAAGAACTCCTTAAAGAGCTTGTTCAGCTCTTCATTTTCCGTATCGGAGTACTTATTCGGATCCGCTGTCGGCGGATCGATGACCGGCGGATCCACGATCACGTCACCCGTTCCCGGTTCCGTGGACTGCTCCGTGGACCAGGGGTCCTCCGTATCCGGCTCACTGTCAAAGAACTCAAAGATACTCTTCGCCCTGGGGCGTGAGTCCTTTGCTTCCTTCCCGCAGCCGGCCATGGACAGTCCCATGCCCAGTACAAGCGCAAATGCCACGAGCCGCTTAGCGCGGCTCTTTCTTCCGAATTTATATTTCATACACGTATACCTCACCTGTTATGCTGATATCTCACACGTGTTTTTTATGGTTCAGATCTCACTTGCGAGACCCGGCCCGGGATCCGGGTCGGCTTTCGCTGACATCCTTCCGGGCTGAATCCCGGAGCTTTCTCGCAGGATATTTATCGTCCTTCCTTCTCCGCCATACGGATACGGAGTACGGAGCGCTTCAGTGCCAGCTCCGCCTTGCTTCCGTCAGCGGCGGAATCCTCCAGCTTCCGTTCTGCGCGGATGCGTGCTTCCTCGGCGCGGTTCTTATCGATCTCCTCCGGCCACTCCACGGCTTCCGCCAGGATCGTGATCCGGTCCGGCAGGATTTCCGCAAAGCCGGAATGGAGCGCGGCTTCCCGCACATCCTTACCGTTATGGATGCGCAGGACGCCGGGGTCCAGAACCACCGTGGTTGGGATATGCATCGGATACACACCCACGTCACCGTCCGTTGTGGTAAATTCAACGAAGGTGGCATCACCGCTGAAGAACTCCCGCTCGGGGGTTATAATTGTCAGTTGAAACTTATCTATCATACGATTCCTGACTCTCTACAATTTCTGAATTCTTCAGATTCTTCGCCTTCGGCTCGGGAGGACATGTTTGTCCTGCTCTCGACTCGGAATGGCATACCCTTGTCATTCTGAGGAGCATGGCGACGAAGAATCTCCCTGTCCTGTTCCCGGCTCGGGAGGACATACCTGCGACTCAATGACCGCTTACTTCGCCTTACTCTCCTTGTAACGTGCCACAACCTCGCTGATGGCCCCCGCATTCAGGAAGAAGCTCTCCGGGATCTCATCATGCTGGCCCTCCAGGATCTCACGGAAGCCCTGGATCGTCTCCTCTACCGGCACATATTTACCGTCCGTACCGGTAAACTGCTGTGCCACAAAGAAGGGCTGGGACAGGAATCGCTGGATCTTACGCGCCCGGGATACCACAAGCTTATCTGCCTCAGACAGCTCGTCCATACCCAGGATAACGATGATATCCTGCAGTTCCTTGTACTTCTGCAGGGTTTCCTGCACGCCGCGGGCCACCTTGTAATGCTCCTCACCTACGATCCGCGGATCCAGGATCCGGGAGGTGGACTCCAGCGGATCAACCGCCGGATAGATACCCAGTTCCACGATGGAACGGGACAGAACCGTCTTGGCATCCAGATGTGCAAATGTGGTGGCCGGTGCCGGGTCCGTCAGGTCGTCGGCCGGCACGTAAACTGCCTGTACTGAAGTGATGGAACCGTTCTTTGTGGAGGTGATACGCTCCTGCAGCGCACCCATTTCCGTCTGCAGTGTGGGCTGATAGCCTACCGCGGAGGGTACGCGTCCCAGCAGAGCCGAAACCTCAGAACCTGCCTGGGTGAAACGGAAGATGTTGTCTATGAACAGGAGCACGTCCTTATGGGACACGTCCCGGAAATACTCTGCCATGGTCAGTCCCGTAAGACCCACCCGCATTCTTGCTCCGGGGGGCTCATTCATCTGACCGAAGACCATGGTGGTCTTGTTGATGACGCCGGAATCGCTCATTTCATGATAAAGATCATTTCCCTCACGGGTCCGCTCGCCGACGCCGGTGAATACGGAATAACCGCCATGCTCGGTGGCGATGTTCCGGATCAGCTCCTGGATGAGGACGGTCTTACCTACGCCGGCACCGCCGAAGAGGCCGACCTTTCCGCCCTTCTGATAGGGGCAGAGCAGGTCAACGACCTTGATTCCAGTCTCCAGGATCTCCGTATCCGTAGACTGCTCGGAAAATGCAGGAGCCTTCCGGTGGATCGGATGCTTCTCCTTCGTCTCCGGTGCAGGCTTCATGTCGATGGGGTCACCCAGTACGTTGAAGATACGTCCCAGGGTCTCCTCCCCTACCGGTACCATGATGGGGCCGCCGGTTGCTTCTGCCTCCATGCCGCGGATCAGTCCGTCGGTGGGGCCGAGGGCGATACAGCGTACCGTGTCATCCCCCAGATGCTGGGCAACCTCTACGGTCAGCGTCTCTCCATCCGCTCCCTCCGCATTCTTCCTGCGGATCACGATGGCATCATTGATATCCGGCAGCTGTCCCTCCGGGAACCGGATATCCAGGACCGCTCCGATGATCTCTGTGATTTTTCCTTGTGCTTTTGCTCCCACTGTATTTCTCCTCTATTCCTGTCATTCTGAGTACATGGCGTCGTATTCCGGCCCGCCTTGCGGGGCAGCGGGAAATGCCATGCCGTTCACAGTGTAAAGGGTCTCTTTCCCGCATATGCAGAAGATCCCCCACCCCTTCGGGGATTCAGGATGACATATTAATTCAGTGCTTCCGCGCCGCCTATGATCTCCGTCAGTTCCTGCGTGATGGTACCCTGACGTGCCCGGTTATACTGCAGCTCCAGGGAACTGATCATATCCTGGGCATTCTCCGTTGCCGAATCCATGGCCTGCATACGCGCAGCATTTTCGCTTGCAATGGCTTCCAGAAATGCACCGTAAATGATATTCGTGATATATTTCGGGATGATCTCGTTCAGGATCTTCACTTCCGGATGATAATGATCCATGACCGCACCGAAGAGCACCATATCATTTTCGATACCGCTGCTGGACATACCGTAGTTCATCTGCAGATTCCTGTCTGCTTCCGACTCTCCCAGCTGTTCTTCCATATTCTCCTCAAAGTCCGCACGGGACAGAGGGAGCAGCTTCCGGATGGTAGGTACATGGGTCACCGTGTTCCTGAAGTCCGTGTAGGCCACGTAGATCTCGTCGATCTCTCCTTCATCGAACCGCCTCATCAGATCCTTGGTTATGGCGATGCAGTCATTGTAGAGGGGTTCGTTGATGATGTCCGACTCATCCCACTCCACACGATAGCCGCGTCGCCGGAGTCCCTCGATCCCTTTCCGGCCCAGGCCGTAGATCAGGGTATTCTCCTTATCAAATCCGAAGGCATCGATCTTCTTCACGATATTGGAGTTGTAACCGCCTGCCAGTCCGCGGTTGGAGGACATGGCGATGACCACCTTCTTTCCGCCGGATCCCTCCTTCAGGAACCGGTTGTCCAGATCAAGGGTCTTTGCCATGATGGAACAGATGGTCTTGTAGAGCGCTTCAAAATAGGCAGAATTCGCTTCCACCTTCGCCCGCGCCTTCTGCAGCTTCACCGTGGAGACCAGCTTCATGGCCTTGGTGATCTGCTGCGTGGACGTCACGCTCTCCTTTCTTCTTTTTATGCTTCGCATGGAAGGCATAACCGTTCACCTCTGTATCATCGTCATAATGATTGTTTATTCTGCTGACAGCAGCTTCTTCTTGGTCTCTTCGATGGCCTTGATCAGCATCTGCTCCACATCGTCCGCAATGACCTTCTCCTCGCGGATGCGGTTAAAGATATCCGGCTCATTTGTGGAAATGTATTCGAAAAGATCCGCTTCGAATTCCGCGATCCGTTCCACCGGAATGTCCAGCAGATAATGCTTTACGGCCGCGTAAATGATGGCTGTCTGCTTCTCAACCGGAAGCGGATGGAACTGGGGCTGTACCAGGATCTGTCGGATCCGTTCGCCCTGTGCCAGCTTCTCCTTCGTGTCATCGTCCAGCTCGGAACCGAACTGCGAGAACGCAGCCAGCTCACGGTACTGTGCCAGTTCCACACGGATGGGTGAAGCAATCTTCTTCATGGCCTTGATCTGTGCGGCACCGCCGACACGGGATACGGAAAGACCCGGGTTTACCGCAGGGCGGAAGCCGGAGTTGAACATTTCCGTCTCCAGATAGATCTGGCCGTCCGTAATGGATATAACGTTCGTCGGAATGTACGCGGACACGTCGCCGGCCTGTGTCTCGATGATGGGAAGTGCGGTCAGGGAACCGCCGCCCAGCTCGTCGGACAGCTTCGCAGCACGCTCCAGAAGTCTGGAGTGCAGGTAGAAAACGTCGCCCGGGTAAGCCTCACGTCCGGGGGGTCTGCGGAGCAGCAGGGACAGGGTACGGTATGCCTGGGCGTGCTTGGAGAGATCATCATAAATGATCAGCACGTCCTTGCCTTCCTCCATCCACTCTTCACCGATGGCGCAGCCCGAGTAAGGCGCGATATACTGGAGGGGAGCCATCTCACTGGCCGTGGAAGCCACGATGGTGGTATAGCTCATCGCCTCATATTCTGTCAGGGTTTTTACGATATTTGCAACCGTGGAAGCCTTCTGACCGATGGCCACATAGATACAGTACACACCCAGACCCTTCTGGTTGATAATGGTATCCAGTGCGATGGCGGTCTTACCGGTCTGACGGTCACCGATGATCAGCTCACGCTGTCCGCGTCCGATGGGCACCATGGCGTCGATGGCCTTGATACCGGTCTGCAGCGGCGTGTCTACGGACTTCCGGCAGATAACGCCGGGCGCCACACGCTCGATCTGACGGCTT
>JAFRWY010000133.1 GCA_017437905.1 Eubacterium sp. | reverse complement strand
TCTCCGCGGAATCATCCGGCAGGTATTCGGACAGGATCAGCTTGTAGATCTTCAGGTAATCATCCTCAGACTCAACCTTGACAGGCAGTTCGGCAACCGCGAACTCGATCACAGAATCCGCCAGAGGGATCGTACCGCCGTCGTCGTTGATGGTGGGGCTGCAGTTCTTCGGAACGATCAGACGGAAGAATTTGTTCTCGATCACCTTCTCGTCCTTTGCAGCTTCCGCTATAACAAGTTCCGGATACTTCTTCTCCAGTTTGTTCATGGATACGATGGCATTCTCATCACCGGTCTCCGCCAGATCCATCAGGCTCTGATACAGTTCGGTGATCGCCGGCGTACGATAGCCGACCATCTCAACCACCTTATCCGCTGCCGGGATGTGACCCATGGCAGCATTCCGGATATACAGCTTGATCAGATTTTCCTTCGACTCTCCCTTGGACTCCTTATACTGGATCACCTTGAAGAGATCTTCCTTATCGAATCCGTCATATTCCTGATCGAAAGCCTTCTCGAAGTACTCCATGCTCTTCTTCTCGCCGGTGAACTCCGGATCTTTCTCCTGACGTTCATAGATCTTCGCCAGTTCATAGGCAGCCTGTGTACTTCCCAGGTTTAAAGCCTCCTGGAACGCCTTCTCGATCTCATAATTCGTAGCTATATAGAAGACCTGACTCTGCTTCTTCAGTGCAACATTCAGTGCAGTTGTGGCACTTCCGGCCTCCACTGCCCGGTCCCATTTCTCAACCGCGCTCTGAAGATCCTCGCCCTTCAGCTCCTTGATATCCTTGATGTAAGCATCCGCCTCAACGATACCGTTCTTCTGTGCCTCCAGGAAATACGTCATGGCCTTATCGCCGTCACGCTGGGTGCGCAGCAGACCGTAGTAATAGAACCGTCCGAGATAGAAAGCGACTCTCTTATGTCCGAGACGGTGTGCATTTTCATACCAGTTCAGGGCCTTCATGTAGTCCTTCTGCTGCTGGTCATAGATATTACCGATCAGGAACGCAAGCTCCGGATCCTTGGTGGCATCAAACAGCTGCTTGGCGTAGCTGATGGTCTTTTCGATATCACGGTATGGCGAATCCTTGTCGTAATAAAGATCGATCAGCAGATAGCTGGCCTTGATGGAGCCTTCCTTCAGCGCCTGCTTTGCCGCAGTCATGGCGCCTTCGTAGTCCTCCAGATAGTAGCAGTAAACCGCTTCACTGTAATACTGGTTATCCTTCCGGTTCAGACTCTGGTCACTGACACGGGTCGGTGCGACAAATGCGAAGGAGTTCGCCGTCTCGAAGATGATCTCCTCGTACTGCTCGATGATCTCCATGGTCGCGCAGACGAACCGCATGCAGGCAAGCCGGCGTCCGGAATAGAAGGCAAATGTAACGATACCCTTGTTCATGGCCTTATGATAGAAGGTTGTACAGATACCGTCCGAATACTCTGTAATGTACGGCTTCAGCTGCAGTTCTTCATCAAATGCCTCGTTGCAGTACCGAAGATAATTCTCCAGAGTCTTCTTGGAGTCTCTCGGAATACTGTCGTAGGATACATAGATAGCGAAATCACGATAGGTGATACTGGGAGCATAGTACTCCTCATCCGTCTCCTCGTTGATGGTCTTTACCCAGTCCTTCGGCAGCTTGTGGATATAACCATCCACCTGATTATGTACATAGGTATACTGATACTGGAGCTTGGCAGGGTCGATTGCCTTGTAGCGCGGCTCCTTGCCCTTCTCCTTCCGCTTCTCGGCGATCTCGGAGTACATCTTGTCCTTCTCCTCGAACTCGAGACTGTCGGTATGCTTGGATGCATAATCGCAGCGCTCATATGCGGCTACCGCCTTGGAATCCCCCATGTCCGCCAGCTTCTTATACCAGGACATGGCCTTCTCCAGGTCTACGGGAATTACAAACTCGCTCTTATTTCCGTACTGATCGATCCTGGAAAGACCGTTCTCATAGATGGAACCGAGTTTCATATATGCAGCCTTGACGCCGCGCTGTGTGGATTTTTCGAAAAATGTGATCGCCTTGGAGAAATTCTGTGCTTCCAGATACATCTCCGCCGTCTTGTACGTGGATTCTCCGTCATTGGTAAAATTCGTGTATTTCTCAAGGTAGGTTGCAGCCTTGTTGAGATCACGCTCTGTCTTTGCATTCTTGTATGCACCGGTCTCGTAGAATCCGCTCAGGATCTTCAGGGACTCTGTTCCAAGATCCTTATACTGCTGATCCATGATACCGATATCAGCAATCTTCTCGAGTATTTCAACCGCCTCCGGTCCGTTGGCGTTCTCCATGAGATTCATCGCCTTATCGAACTGAAGCTCCACACTGCTCTTGTTGGATTTCGGTTTTCCGATATTCATGATCTTGTCTTTAATATTGCTGAAAAAACCCATACCGCATCATCCTCCGCACGCTTTTACCTAAAGAAAAATAAGATGGATAAAATCCATCTTATTCTACCATAAAACTATTCAATGTGCAAGGCAACTTACGCAACCGGACTCATATAATCCACAAGGGCGGATACGGCTGCTTCCTCATCCGGACCTGCTGCTTCAACCTCGATTTCTTCATTGTTGCAGAGGGACAGACTCATCATACCCATGATACTTTTTGCATTGATCTTCTTATCTCCGGAGATCAGGAAGATCCGGCTTTCATACTGACTTGCCGTCTGGACGATCTCGGCCACCGGACGAGCTTCTGCATAACTGGGCAACTGAATGATACACTTCTTGCTTGTCATAACATATCTCCTTTATGTAGCATATATTAGCTCTATCTGAAAGCACCGACAGGTGCTTTACATTCTTTAATACTGTCCTGCGATCTCACTGATCTTCCGGAGGCGGTGATTCACTCCGGACTTTCCCAGCGGCGGATCCATCCGCTCCCCGAGTTCCTTCAGCGAAAGATCCGGATTCTCCAGCCGGAGCCTTGCCAGCTCCTCCAGTACCGCCGGCAGGGAGCCAAGCCCCACAGCCTCATCGATCCTGCGGATATCCTCGATCTGGTTCACTGCGGCATTGGCAATCTTTGCGATATTCGCCGTATCACAGTTCACCTCGCGGTTCACGTGATTCCGGATGCCTTTCACGATCCGGACATTCTCGAATTCCATCATGGCACCGGCGGCTCCCATCTGACCCAGGGTCTCGGAGATCCCGTCCGCGTCTTTGATATAGACCACCTGACTGTATCTTCGTTCCGTGACATGTCCTTCCACACCGTACCCAGACAGGGCGGTAAGGATCTGCCGCGTGACCGCATCCCGGTCCGTAACGATCTCCAGCTGATACTGTGTATTCGGATCCGACACCGATCCCGCTGCCAGAAAAGCACCTCTGAGGTAAGCCGTTCTGCAGCATCCCCTGGACAGGACGATATCATCCACGTCCAGCCGGGCATCCATACCCGGTCGAAGTTTCGGAAGCCGACTCCTGCCTGCCGGATTCTGACTGCCGGAAGCATCCGTGTCATCCGGTTCACCGACAACCGAAAGCTTGCAGGTTTCAAAGACCCGTTCCAACTGTGCTTTATCACGGATCCGGACTCTGGCTCCCTCCTGGGAACGGGGTACGACTTCAAGAGAATCAAGTCCGATCCCGAACAGGATCTGGAACAGTTTCTCCGCCGTTTCCACGACCTCGTCCTTCTCCATCCGGATGGAGAGACACAACTCACCGTCCATATCCTTCAGTTTGCCGTCCAGGGCTATGATCCCGGCCAGCATGGCGATCCGGCAATGTACAGCCCGGTCGATCCGTCTGCACAGTTCCTGCCGAAGCTCCGATGAAAATGACATATCTACTCACCCTTCAGTACGGTATCCATCCCGATGTCCCTGTGGAAGACCCTCACGGAATAGGGAAGTGCCTGCAGCCTCTCATGGATCAGATTCGCGATGGTCACGGACCGGTGCCTTCCGCCGGTACAGCCGATGGCCACCACCAGCTGATGCTTTCCTTCATTCTCCACATACTGGGGGATCAGGAATTCCAGAAGGCCGTACAACTTCTCAAGGAATCTGTCGCCCTCCCCCGTCTGCATCACGTATTCCTGGATACAGGACTCATTTCCGGTATGACTCTTCAGTTCCGGTACATAGTACGGATTCGGAAGGAACCGGACATCAAAGACCAGATCCGCATCTCTCGGTATCCCGTTCTTGTAACCGAAGGATACGATAGAGACGATCATATTCGAATAATCCTTCCCTGCGGAAAGGATCTTGCTGACTTCCTTCTTCAGCTCGCGGCTGAGAAGCCCGCTGGTATCCACGATATAATCGGCGATCTCACGGAGAAATGCGATCCTGCCGCGTTCCTCGGCGATGCCGTCCTCCACTCTCCCGCCGCGGGTCAGCGGATGCTCCCGCCGGGTTTCCTTGAAGCGCTTGACCAGTTCGGAGTCATTCGCATCCAGGAACAGGATCTCGTAGGTAAAATTATCATTCTTCAGATTTGCAAGAACAAGGGACAGATCATCCAGCTTCCTGCCGCTCCGGATATCGATCCCGACAGCCACCCGATCGTAGTTAAAATTCTGATCCCGGGAAATCTCCGCGAACTTCTCGATCAGAAGAACAGGAAGATTATCCACACAGAAATATCCCATATCCTCCATGGTCCGGAGGGCCGTGGACTTTCCTGCCCCGCTCATTCCCGTTACGATCACAAAACGCATATCCGTCTCCTGTTATTCAAACTCTCCAAGCATACGCACCTCCGGCTCCAGCCGAACCTGGTGCTTCTCCTCAACCGTCCGGATGATATGCCGGATCAGCTGATATATATCATCGGAGGTTGCATCCCCCCGGTTGATCACAAAACCGCAGTGCTTTGCGGACACCTCCGCTCCGCCGATCCTGTATCCGGACAGTCCCGAATCCTGGATAAGTTTGCCGGCAAAGAATCCCTCCGGCCGTTTAAATGTCGACCCCGCACTGGGATATTCCAGCGGCTGTTTCTCTCTCCGTCTCTGACTGAGATCCTGCATCGCAGCCGCGATCTCTTCTTTCTTACCCGGTATCAGACGAAGCTTCGCACCAAGCACCACCATGGGTTCCTCATGGCAGATGCTGGTCCGGTATCCGAAATGCATATCCGCACCCGGAATCCGCTCCTCTTTCCCGTTCCGGAACACATCCACATACTCGATGATGTCCTTCATCTCGCCGCCGTATGCTCCGGCATTCATGGACACCGCTCCGCCAAGGGTTCCCGGTATTCCGGAAGCAAATACCATCCCGTCCAGTCCTGCGTCCCTTGCGGCAACCGCGATCACCGACAGAAGCGCTCCCGCTTCTGCATAGATCCCCGCGATCTCTGCTTCGGAATCCCCGCTGATCACCCGGATCTTCCGGAATCGGTCTCCGACCTCGATCACCGTTCCGTCAATCCCCCGGTCGGAAACCAGAAGATTGCTGCCGTTTCCGATAATGAAAAGCGGATCTCCATCAGCTTCTGCAGTTGACATAACTTCTTTCAATTCATCGATCGAGGCTATGGAGCAATACCTTCTGGCCGGTCCGCCGGTCCGAAAGGTGGTATGCAGTTTCATTGGTTCGTCAGCCCGATACTCCATTCCGTTCCTCTATGATCAGTTCACTTACTCCGCCTGAAACAACGCCCTGTCTGCAACCGCAGATTCCGGTAATTCCGGGACATTTTATCATCCCATTTTCCGTTTAACATAATACTACGGGCGCTATCATAAATGATACATGATAGCGCCCGTGTTTACAATAAAGAAACTTTCACGAATTTTTTCGGAAAAAAACTGTTTTTCCGTCATTTTTCATAACCCGCAACCGACAGTCGCTCCGAACCTGCCGGATCACCTCTATACAAGCACCGCTTTCGCTCCGCCGTACATGCCCGCATCATTGCCGAGAACCGCCAGTTCGAAGGTCGTGTTGCGGCATGCATGGAATGCATACTGCTTGAAATACTTCTCCGTTGCGTCGATCAGGATCTGTCCCGCACGGCTGACACCGCCGCCGATAACGAAAACCTCCGGATCCACAACCGCCGCGATCTGTGCAGCTGCAAGTCCCAGCTTCTTTCCCAGTTCATCCACCAGATCCATGGAAAGGTCATCACCGGATTTCGCCGCATCAAAGATTTCCTTTGCGGAAATGTACTGCACTTCACGCAGCTTGGACGGACGATCCGAATCATTCAGCGCTTTATTCGCCATCCGTACGATACCGGTGGCGGAAGCATACTGCTCCAGGCAGCCGCATTTGCCGCAGTTGCAGACATCCGTCTCCGCCAGATCCATGGTCATATGCCCAATCTCTCCGCCGGCACCGTTCACGCCTGCCAGCATCTTTCCGTTCAGGATGATACCGCCGCCGACGCCGGTTCCGAGCGTTACCATGACGATATTCTGATGGCCCTTGCCTCCACCCTGCCACATCTCACCCAGGGCAGCCATATTCGCATCATTTCCGACCTTTACCTTCATGTCCAGGAGCTTCCCCAGCTCATCCGCCGCATTGAAGATACCCCAGCCAAGATTCACGCACTTGATCACGGTGCCGTCCTCGCGGACCGGTCCCGGAACGCCCATGCCGACGCCCTGTACATCCGCCTTGTCGATCCCGCGTTCTTCCATCTTGGCCTGAACGGAAGCAGCGATATCCCCGAGGATATATGCACCGTCATCATCGGTCCGTGTGGTGATCTCCCATTTGTCCAGAAGTTCTCCTTCTGCCGAGAAGAGACCGATCTTTACGGTCGTTCCTCCGATGTCCACTCCAAATACATAGTTTGCCATGCTTCTACCTCCCATTTTTATATCTTTAACTTCACGTCTGTTTACTCGCTTACCTTCAGGGTGAAACAGAATTCCACTCTTCTGGACGCATCCATATCCACTCTTCCGTCCGGTGCGAAGATCGGCCGGTCGTATGCATATCCGGCAGTCTTAACGTACTTTTTGATCTCCGGATACCGAGCGATCATATAATCCGCCACCGTCTTCGCCCGCCGTTCCGACAGGTCCTGATTGTAATCATGACTGCCGTTGGTATCCGTGTGTCCGTCCACCTGGATACTGTCGATGGCTCCCGCATCTGCCCATTCCATCATTACCGGAACGTAAGCATCCAGGAACGCATCCATACTTGCCTTTCCATCCGCGGAAAGATCCGCCGAATCCACTGCAAAAAGCACACTGGAATCGTAGCTCGTCTTACCGGTATCGCTGTCAATGTTTGCGTGAATTCCTGCGGAGGACAGGCGCTCTTGCAGCTGATCAACGATCTTCTCCTGGTTGGAAAGCGCCTTGGCCTGGTCCTCTACCTTGATATTCTCAAGGCCTTTCTTTTTAAAGAATACATCTTTTGCAAGATAATAATAGGCCTTCCCCGAATCATCGATCAGAACAAATCCGTTATCGGACCCGGTAGAACAGCAAAGGAAACGGAAATCTATGCTTCCCGCTTTGGCAGCCATCGTTCCCACTTTGTATTCACTGGTTGAAGCCTCCCAGGATAGAGAAAACCGATTCGGCTCAGTGAAAACCAGCTTCGGATTATCCGCAAAAGAACCATCCGTGAACTGAAGAAATATATCCTCATTTGATTCCGCAACATTAAATATACTGATTTCAGCCAGATTATTATACGCCTGATCTTCTGACACAATGCCGCCGTAAACATTCCAACCGTTATCCGCATTATGTATTTCAAAGGCTTCCAGTTCCGATGTACATCCGTTCTGTTCAAGCAAAAGACTTGTTCCCTGGAACCCGAATCGAAAATCCTCCGTGATCTCCGGTTCATAATAATTGATGGTGAAATCCTCATTCAAACCCTTGAAACGTTTACAATGCAACACATCATTTTCAATTGTATATGTATAATAGAAATTCTTATTAACGTCCTCTCCTGTCTCGTATACAAACGACATACTTATGTAGCTTGTATTATATACATTACGAAAGTTGGCAAAATACTCATCTGCATGATCCGGGAATTCCTCAACCATTTGCTGATAAATCTTCTGCCAATCCTCCTCCAGTTCCAGATTGTATCCTATAAGCATCATATAATCCGTCATATGTCTTGCTTCCACACGAAGCGGAACCGTTGACACCATACTTTTTTTCGCATCCGCGCCCTTGTCCGGATCCAGGATCCTCTCTTTAAAAGAAAGATTTGTCACAGAATTAAATATAACGGTTTTATCTGCCTTATACTCTTCAGCATGAATACCGTAATTGTCATATTCCGCTTCATAAATACCATACAGCATCCACTCCTCATACGGCTGTGACAGCTGCAGATCTCCCAGCCCCAGCGTACTGACCGGCTGCTGTGTATCGACTTCAACCGGATCCGTACCCGAGCCCGGCTGTACACCGGAGGACTGCTCCTCCGTACTGCTTCCAAAAAGTCCTTTCGATCCCTGGTCGCTCTTACCACCCGAATCGCTGCTTCCGCAGGCAGTGACCACAAATGACAGTGCCAGCGCTGCAGAAAGAATCCTTACTTTCTTTCTCATCGATCATTTCCTCCCTCATGTCCGTAATAGATTGGTGTACCTTGTTGTCTTTCCGGAGAAACCTATGAGTTCCTCTGGATATTCTCCATCACGCGGCGATACATTTCCTGTGCCGCATTGTAGCCCATCTTCTTCTGACGGTGGTTGACCGCCGCCGATTCCACGATGATGGCCAGGTTCCGGCCCGGGCGGATCGGGATGTTGTGGCTCACCACCTTGTTCCCGAGGAATTCCACATACTGATCCTCAAGGCCCATTCGGTCATAGTTGGCATCCTTGTCCCACTCCTCCAGATTGATCACAAGATCGATCTGCTGGGAGATCTTCACACACTCAACACCGAACATGGTCTTTACATCGATGATACCGATGCCCCGAAGCTCGATAAAATGCCGCGTGATGGCAGGACTCTGGCCGATCAGCTGGTCATCACTGATCTTTTTGATCTCTACCACGTCATCCGCAACCAGACGATGACCACGCTTCAGAAGCTCCAGTGCAGCCTCGGACTTACCGATTCCGCTGTCGCCCATGATCAGCACGCCTTCACCGAATACATCCACCAGAACCGCATGGATCGAAATCCGCGGAGCCAGCTCCTCATGCAGCCAGCGAACCGCTTCGTGCACGAAGTTCGACGTGGTGGACTCGGAGGAAAGCACCGGAATCCCATGCTTCCGCCCGGCTTCGATAATGAAATCATACGGTTCGATATCCCGGCAGAACACAAGACACGGAATCGGGAACTGAAAGAGCTTATCGAAGATCTCGATATTCTCTTCTCTCGTATGCATATCCGCAAGATACGCATGCTCCACATTTCCGCAGATCTGTACACGGGCCGAATCGAAATGCTCAAAGAAGCCTGCCAGCTGAAGCGCCGGCCGGTTGATATCCGGATCCGTGATCAGGATCTTCTCCGTATCGATCTCGGGTGTATAGTTTTTCAGATTCAGCTTCTTGATGAAGTCTGAAAGTTTGACACTGTATTCAACGTTCATTCTCAATCCCCCATACATTATTTCAGCTTACGGCCCGGCGATCTGCCGGTTTCGGCAGATACAAAGCCACGCTGTCAAACCAAGTATGATTTTATCACAGATGGCTATTTTTTTCCATATGTGTTAGAATGAATACATGAAAGAATTCGACATTGAAGAAGAACTGAAGAAGCTTCCGAATCTCCCCGGCGTGTACCTGATGCACAGCGACAGCGAGGAGATCCTTTACGTGGGCAAAGCCACATCCCTGCACAACCGGGTGCGCCAGTATTTCCGAAAAGGACACGGACACGGCGGATCCCCGAAGATCACGAAAATGGTCTCCCAGATCGCCTACTTCGAATACATCGTCACCGGCTCCGAAATGGAGGCGCTGGTGCTGGAGTGCAATCTGATCAAGGAATACCGCCCCCGCTACAACACCCTGATGACCGATGACAAGGGGTATCCCTACATCCGTATCACCATCGATGAGGCCTATCCCCGGATCCTGTACAGCCACCATATGCGGAGGGACAAGTCAAAGTACTTCGGGCCATACACCGACGGCAAGGCGGTCCATGACATCATCCAGCTGGTAAAGAAGCTGTTCCGTCTCAGAAACTGCAACCGCAGTCTGCCGAAGGAGATCGATAAGGAACGCCCCTGTCTCTACTATCAGATCGGTCAGTGCAGCGGTCCCTGCAGCAGCGCCCTCGTCAGCAGGGAAGAATACAACGAGCAGATCCAGCAGGCCATCCGTTTCCTGAAGGGTGATACCCGGGATCTGATGAACGAACTGAAACAGAAAATGAAGGCCTACGCCGCGGAGATGGAATTCGAGAAAGCCGCCGAGATCCGGGATCTTCTGGAAAGCATCGCCCATATCATGGATAAGCAGCGGATGAACGATACCAACGCGGATAACCGGGATATCGTTGCCTTTGCCCGGGGTGAAAAGGACACCGTGATCACGGTCTTCTTCGTTCGGGACGGCCAGCTGCTGGGGCGGGAAAACCACCACATGTCCGCCGAACCCGAAGAACCGGATGACGCGGTACTGACGGAATTCATTAAGCAGTATTACAGCAGCACGCCCTACATTCCGAAGGAGATCCTGACACGGATCCCCATCCGCGAACCGGAGATCCTCCTGTCCTATCGTTCGGATAAAAAGGGACAGAAGGTGGCTCTCCTGCAGCCCCAGCGGGGTGACAAGGCGGGTCTGCTGAAGCTTGCGGAGGACAATGCACGGCTGGTGCTGGAACAGGATATGGAACGGATCCGGAAGAAGGAGCTTCGTACCACCGGCGCCGTACGTGAGATTGCCGAGATCCTGCAGATCCCCAGCGCGGCCCGGATGGAAGCCTTCGATATCTCCAACATTTCCGGCTATCACAGCGTGGCCTCCATGGTGGTTTTTGAAAACGGTGAGCCGCGCCGCAACGCCTACCGGAAGTTCCGTCTCCGGACAGTGGAAGGTCCGGACGATTACGCTTCCATGAAGGAGGTTCTGACCCGGCGATACACAAATGAAAAACTGGGGCCTCTCCCGGACGTACTGATGATGGACGGCGGCAAGGGCCAGGTGCACATCGCGGAAATGGTTCTGGACAGCCTGGGGCTGGAGATTCCCGTCTGCGGCATGGTGAAGGATGACCATCACCGGACCCGCGGCCTCTACTACAAAGACGTGGAACTGGAATTCCCGAAGGGCAGCGAAGCCATGCACATGGTCACCGCCCTGCAGGACGAAACCCACCGCTTCGCCATCACCTATCACCAGCTGCTGCGAAGCAAGGGGCAGATACATTCCATCCTTGATGACATCCCCGGTGTCGGCGAGAAACGCCGCCGCGCCCTGCTCCTGCACTTTAAGACCATCGAAGCCCTGCAGTCCGCAACCATCGAGGAGATCGCGGCTCTCCCGGAGATGAACGCCCGCTCCGCAGAGTCCGTATATCGTTTTTTCCATCCGGAGAATGAATCTCCGGAACCATAAACACAAAGAAATTTAAAATAAAGATCCATGCGAGGAAAACTATGGGACATTTTCTTTATCCAAATGCATATTACACATCCACCTACGCCATCAACTTTACGAATCTTTACCGTGTCGGCTACCGGGGGATCCTCTTCGACATTGACAACACTCTCGTACCGCATGATGCCATGAGTGATGAACGCAGCCGCGCCCTTCTGAAGGAGCTCCGGGAGATCGGCTTCTCCATCTGCTTCGTCTCCAACAATGACGAGCCACGGGTTGCCAATTTTGTGGCAGAGCTCCATGTGGACGGTCTGCCGGATCCCCGGTATATCTTCAAGGCGGCCAAACCCCGCGGCCAGGGGTATATCGACGCCATCCGTAAGATGGGACTCCGGCACAGTGAGGTGATCTTCATCGGCGACCAGCTGCTGACCGATATCTGGGGTGCCAACAACGCCCGCCTTCCATCGATCCTGGTTCAGCCGGTGGCGCCGGAGACCAAACTGCAGATCAAACTGAAACGGATCCTGGAGAAACCGGTCCTTTGGGCCTACCTCCGGAAACATCCGTTACGAAGCGCATAGAAAAAGAATGCATAGAAAAAAGACCGGGACGAACCCGGTCTTTTTTCTGCCGCAAAGAACCAAACACGGCATTTGGAGCTGTTCCGGTTGAACAGTTCCCTACAGGAGGACCAACATATCCTTTTCGATTACAGGATATCTGCTCTAAGCTTCTTAAGTACCTGGAAGCTCTTGGTTCTTAATTCCTCTGCTTCAAACAGTGAAAGCATGGTGTCAAGATCAAACTTACACTTCATGACGGAATCCAGCCAGTCATTGATATAAGACTTCACATACTCGACATTCTCTTCCGACTTGTCCTTCAGAGTGTTCTGAATGTTGTTGATATTATCAACCACATTCGGAGTTACGGTGCTACGCTCGGAGGAGGACTGACTTCCCTCATCCGAAAGCTCGATAACCTTACCGGTCTTGGTGATGATCACCTTCTTGTTCGGAGTGGTCTCCGGCTTCACAGATCCGCCGCCCTTCTTATCCAGCAACTTCTCGATCGCCTTGATCAGGCAGATCACGCTGTAGGTAGCTTCCTGCTGCGTCTGGGATTCCTGTCCCTTGGATTCAAACTGATACCAGAGCCATTCTGACTTGTAAAGCATCTCCTCAATCTTGGAGTCGTCCAGCAGCTTGCGGAGATCCGGATCCATAGCCGGTGTGGATGCACGTCCGAAGAGTTTTCCGCCGGACTGGGGGATCTCTGCCTTCTTGTACTTGGCAGGAACCACAACCTCTGCGTAATCCTTCGTCAGATACTTCTCTGCCTTTCTCGGATCGTAATCGCTGTTGATGATCGCTACTCTTCCGCCGTTCAGGCCGTTGATGATCATATCCTCTGCAGCCATGAATACCAGCGTCTTCTGACGATCATCGATCATCTGCTTGATCTCGTAATTGGTCTTGGACTTCTCAAGGATCGCATTCTTACGTACCTTGAACGCCTTGATTTTCTCCTTCACACTGAAGAACATCTTCAGCAGGGACGGATTTGCATTTACATAGTCATTGATCCATGTGATCTCGACATACTGATGCTCGATCTTATTGGAAAGCTCATATACATTGTAGCCGTCAAATACGACGTTCAGTGTGGTGTAAAGCTTCTCCAGGATCTCGTACTTCTCTTCCCAGGAACGTCCTGTTACATCGGAGTTAACCAGTTCCTTGATACCGCACTCATAGAATACAAGGTTGTACTCATAGAGGCCTTCGAAAATGTTCGTCTTGCCGGTAAGCTGTGCGCCGGCACCCAGGGTCTGCAGGTTCTTCTTCATATCCGGCTCATTCTCGATGTAGAGATAAACCTTCTTTACGAATGCGGAAACCTCGGAGATCAGGGTATCGATACGCTTGTTGTAGATCTCCTGCTTGGAGATCGCGGTCAGTACATTTCTGGAGAGGACACTGGTATCCTGCGTCGTGTTCACGTTGCGGATCAGTTCCTTGAAGCTCTCATATACCGCCATATTGTCGATCGGGATATACTCAGCATTCAGTCCGTAGAACTCAAATGCCTTATTGTAATCCTTATTGGCAATAAATGTATTGAAAAGTCCGATACTGAGCTGTGTCTTATAATCAATGCCCACATGCGGATCTTCAACAACGTAATCGAAGAGAACTTCCAGATTCGACAGATATGCATCGGAATTCGCCATGGATGTGGGAAGCCCCATCTCCATAACAACATGGATCAGATCCAGATATCCCATCAGCGCCTTGTCAAAGTTCTTCGGACGGTCATCATCCTCAAGGATCTGATAGCTGACATTGATCAGAAGCGGTGCGATCCGCTCGCCGATCAGACGCATAGCCTCACCGAACTTCTCTCTCTGATACAGATAGATCAGCCAGATGCTGTAGCGATAGATACCGGTCGTGTTGATCGGTGCATCGATATCACTGGGATCGATATCTCCGTATACAAAATTGAATAAAGGCTCGATCCACTCATCAATCTCGAACCGCTCGGGCTGTTTGATGTTCTCATCCACAAATTCGCCCAGTTCATACAGCTTTGCGCACTGGGAACGAACATCCTCGTCCACCGTCATGGTCTTCAGATCGAAATTGGTATCCTTCAGATAGTCAATAACCAGCGCATAGAAACCATCCTCAACCTGCTCATTCAGGAAACGGATAAGTAACCCCTTATTGTTCGAAGCAGCGATCGATAAGACATTGTTGTCGCTTCCTGCTGTTATATTTGCCGGTAATGCCATGTCTCCTCCTCCTCATTTCCTCAAAAAATAACTCGACAGGTAACATACGCACAAACAGTGCGCATAATTACGCAATCCTAATAGACATTTTAACCTTTTTTGCCACTTACGTCAACGTCATTTTGTCGAAATTGAATAATAATTTTTGTTTATATTTCACTATTCACACGTCAATTCAGACAGAACCGGCTCATTATGTCTATGCCGGATCCTCTGCCCCGGAAGCGTCCATCAGACCGGCCAGATGCAGCAGTGCTCTCGCATTTCTTGTGGTACATGGGCCGTCCTTCATCTTATAGTCAAATACCAGCTTGTCATCTGCGTAGGATTCCTCGAAATGACGGTTATCCGCAGGGGATCCGTCCTGCTGTTTCAGATTGCAGAGTTCAAAATCATGGGTGGAAACGATGACCATACTGCCACCCACGGACAGCCGCTTCAGCGCCTCCTCCGCACCCACGATACGGTCCGCGGAATTCGTTCCCTTGAAGATCTCGTCGATCAGGCAGAGTGCGGGGATCCCATGACCCTTCCGGATATAATCCGCCATCTCACGCACCCGGAGGATCTCCGCATAGAAGGTGGAAATACCGCCGGCCACATCATCCTGCACACGCATGGAAGTAAAAAGATGCCGGTAATCGGATGAGAATTCATCCGCCACAACTCCTGCCCCGATATAGGAAAGCACCAGATTGATGGCCACGGTACGAAGGAAGGTGGTCTTACCGGACATGTTCGATCCGGTGATCACCGTAAGCGGAGATTCCAGTTCCCCGTCATTGGATACCACGGTTTCCGGATCCAGAAGAGGATGTGCCAGATTCCGGAAATGCAGTCCCGTACGACCCTTCTCCTCCCGGTCAGTACCGGTAAGTTCCGGCAGGATCGTGGGACGTACCACGGACAGCACCGCAAGACTTCCCAGTTCTTCCACCTCCGCCACGATATCAAAACTTCCCGCAAATGCCTCGCCGTGCTTTTCATCCCAGCGTGCTCCCAGAAATGCCAGGAAGAAATCCCAGCCCAGGAAACCGGTGAGCAGCATTCCCACAACCGGGTTATAATCCAGATTTTTAAGGTCGGCAAGATGGGACAGTTTCTTCTGGGCCACCATCATACCGTCATTTCCCACAACACGTTCCCGGATGGATACCAGCTTCTCCGAATGAAAATCCGTATCCTGGATGGTCTGGAAGATCGGATAGATCTGACCGCTGGTCATTTCCGAAGAGAATATCCCCCGCATCTGGGAATCCAGTTTTCCCTTGCAGCCTGCCGTGATGCCATAACCCACCAGGAAGGACACCAGGATCCAGGCCGGCTGGATCATACCGATCAGGATGGCCACCACGACCGCCAGATTCATCATCGGCACAAGCACCATCAGCATACCCATCCAGCCCGCAAAGCGGATCTTACCGGGCTTGTAGGTATTTCCGGGTTTCTTCGTATCATCATCTCTTGTCGGGTGCTTCCGTCCGTCCACAAATGCGCGGCGCACCGCCGACTCATAATCCAGCAGGAACGACGGATTGTCCGCCAGTTCGCGGATTGCCTCCTGGCGTTCCTTCCGCTCACTGACCAGAGTATAGGGGTCTTTCAGCACATCCGCCAGTCTCCATTTTCCGTAAGCGGACTGACAGATATTTACCATCTGATAGAGGGATCCCGGTCCCAGAAGGTCCAGATCCCGGCAGACCGTATCCTCCTTCTGAAGATATCTGCCTCCGTCCTCCGGAAATTCTCTCCACCCGGTACCGAGTCTGGCAGGATATGCCTCAACGGCTGCGATACGTGCCGCCAGCATCCGCTGCTGCTTCTCGATCCCGTCATGCAGACGGATCAGTACCAGGAAACCGGCGAGCATGATAAAACCGCCCACCAGATACAGTTCCTGCATCGGCCGCTTCGTCAGGCCGAGATACAGCAGGACTACCGCACCGAGGAAAACCACCAGCCGGAGCCATGCGATCCTATCATATGATTTCTGAAGTTTCTTTCGTGATTCCTCATCCTTCTTCTGTTCATTTTCAAAAAAAAGCCGGATAGATTCTTGTTCCATTTCAGACGATTCCTTTTCTGTTACTGTTCATGCCCTCCCATATTCCATGACGGCACGGGCAGGCACCATTACAGTATAACCGAATCCATGTTCTTTTTCTACTACTTCTTGCATTTTTCATGTCTCTGCGGTACAATGTAAATGTTCAGCACCCCATAAATTAAATTAAAATAACGGATACAATCATCCGAAGATTGGGGTGCTGAGCTTTATTAAATTCATTTTTCAGGAGGGGTTTACCATGGGTGTCGGTAAAGTAGTAGGAGGCGTTGTAAAGCTTGGCGTTGCTGCACTTGCAGTAGCCGGTGTCTGCTCTCTCTTCAAGGATGAGATTCGCGAGACCGAAGCATACAAGAAAGCAAATGAAAAATACGATGTAGATAATAAGGTTCAGAAGGCTACCGCGAAGGTAAAGAGCACCACCATCGATGCTGCCAAGAAGGTATCCGAGACCGCAAAGACCGTTAAGGAGAAGGCTTCCGAGAAGTGGAGCAAGGCTGAGGACGAAAGCGTAGCCGACAGCGAGATCATCCTGGACGAGGAGATTCCCGCCGATCGTGAGTATGTATCTCTGGACGGCGCTGAAGAAAAGGCCGAAGAGGCAGTGGAAGCTGTCGCTGAGAAGGCTGAGGAAGCAGTTGATGCTGCAGCATCCGCTACCGAGAATATCATTCTCGACTGAGAGATCGGTTCCTGATCATAAGAAAATGCCCGGTGATTCGTCACCGGGCATTTTCTGTTGGTTCCTCTGCTGGTTCCTCAGTTGATTCCTCTGTAGGTTTCTCCGCCGGTTCCTCCTGTTCGAAAAGTCCGTCCAGCTTCTGCTGGTCCTCTTCGGTCACAGCTTCCTTCTCATTCTCGGACATCTGTTCCGCCAGGACATTTTCTTCCTCTTCTCTTTCCTTCTGCACGTACTCCTCATACTCCAGGAGAGGTTCCCCGCGCATGAAATAGATCACGTCATTTACGGTCTCCTCATCGAAGAAATCCGCTTCAAAGAAAAGATCATCCGCATTGGAGGCGGTGAGGCGGTAGACATGGACCGGTCGTCCGAGACCGCGTTTCCGCTTTTCCACATGCTTGGACAGGTATTTGATATCATCGATCTGGATCACATCGATATGTGATATATATGAAACGATCAGATAGTTCTCCGTCACGGTCACGTTATCCTGATGATAACGGAGCTTCCTTTCCATCTCCCGGTCGATCCTACGGATGATCCTGCCCACATTTCCGAAACGCCGGAGAACCCTTGCTTCGTGGTTCAGGGCCGGGAACGCCGTAGCCAGAATGACATAGAGCATGATCAGGATCAGCAGGACGGCGATCACGATGGAGGAATACCGAAGGATCCGGACCCTCATCAGGGGATACTCCGTCTCATCAAAAACATACACGGAGCAGATCCCGTCCATGGAGTCTCCGGTTAATCCCAGCGAATTCGCATATTCCCGTTCGATA
Source organism: Eubacterium sp. (assembly GCA_017437905.1). GTDB lineage: Bacteria > Bacillota > Clostridia > Lachnospirales > Lachnospiraceae > Eubacterium_Q. The sequence continues at coordinate 7,177 of JAFRWY010000133.1, read as the reverse complement.
TGCCGGGCCGCCACCTCATCCCGGATGATCCGGACACGGATGGCCTTCCTGTCATATTCTCCCCGCCGGTACGCATTTGCCGTAGACTTCGTAAGCAGCACCAGCTGCATCTCGTTCCCTTCCATGCGATAGAAGTACTCCGCCTTCTCCTTCTCATTTGCCATCTGGGAGAAGCCGGTGCTCTTCAGCCCTGGCAGCATAACGGATACGTTCCTCTGGCCGGAAGCAAAATACTCCTTCACCCGGGTCGTGTCCTCCATGGTGCCGGTCTGGAATATTTCCAGACGTGAGACCTGCTGCAGGAGCAGTAAGAGCACAGACAGCACCAGGACCACAGGGAAAGCCATATATAATAAGTTTTTTCTGAGGAGTTTACTGAAGCTGTACTGCACCTTCCTACTCTCCTATACACGAATCGGGATCCCGTTCACGGACACCCCGTCCTCCAGTTCGATCACAAGACATTTCTTTCCGTCCAGGACCCGGGTCTCCAGCAGCTCTGTCCGGTCCGTATTGATCCGGATGGTAAAGTCCGCATTCTTCACTTCCAGTGTCCTCTGCGGAACCAGGTTCGACGCAACGAAGATCCTCTCCTCGATGGGGATCTCCTCCGGATACCGTGAAACTGCAGAACCCTCTTCCGTATCTCCCGGCGTCTCTTCGCCCTCCTTTGCCGCCGCTTCTTCCGCCGGCATCGTAAAGACCGCATCAAACCGCTCATCGAAGCCCTTCATCCGTTCCTCATCCACACCGCTGTCCCGCAGGATGACACGCACATCCTCCTTGCCGAGGATCGGGCTCTCCTGTTCTTCCTTCTTCTCACGGATCAGGGTCTGAAGATTCTCCTGTATCTGCAGCACCGTGGAAAGATCACTCTCTTCTCCCAGTGTATCCGTCAGCAGATTTCCGAAGCTTTTCTTCTGTCCTTCCGCCGCCAGCGGGGTTGCACTGCCCAGCACGGCATCCGCGAAGTCCGGACGGATATCCACCGTGTCCTTCGTATAATAAAGAACATAGTCCGGATCCTGCGACCGCTCGATAAACGCCGGATACAGGAAGCCGTTCATCGGCATCTCCACGATCTGGCCGGGGGTCAGGTTATGAAATGCATTCTCCGACGGAACATATCCAAGCCCCGGTTTTGTCGGTTTTACCGGACAGACAGCACACAGAACATGCCGGTACACCTCCTCCGATGCATCCTCCAGATCCAGTCCGTCCAGTGTCTTTCCCGGGACATCATAGTTCTGGCGCGCCAGAAGGATCAGATAATTATCAACGTAATTAAAACTTTCGATCACATGATCGAAAAACTCCTGCAGCGTCGCCTCGTCCTTCAGGTCCGTCTCGATCAGGGCCTGCAGCAGCTTACATTCTTCTCCCGTCAGATCTCCGGAATGGTCATCCCGGTGTACCTGTCTCGGGCGGAGCATAAGCAGGTTCTTATCCTTCGTTCCGGAGAGACATTTCCGGAACAGTTCCAGATACTTAAACCGTTCCTCCTCCGGCAGTGTCAGGAAATTCTCCGTAAAATGAACCACCTTCGTCTTATCTCCGTTTACAAAGCAGCCGCTGATCCGGTGAATGGCGCACCTGTCCGGATCCAGCTGATATAAATGCTTTACTTCACTGATGTCACTTGCTTTCATAGATATCTCCGTTACCTTTTAATTTACTGTCCCGTATTGGGATCCGCTGTCGGATCATTGAAGAGTTCTTCCTGCTTTTCCCACCTTTCCTGCTCTTCCTGCTCCTGCTTCCGCTGTTCCACTGCCGAAACATAGGTGTAGGAGTAACTTTTCAGGAACGCCTCCAGCAGGGCGTCATTCTCTTCCTTCGTTTCATCATTCGGATATTCCGCGGTGAGCCGGACCTCATTTCTTCCGCTGTATTTAGAGGATTCGATATAGAACACCCGGCTCCGGTCATCTGTATAACCCGTGATTATGTAATGATCATCATTCTTTTCATCATTGATGACATAGGTCCCCGGGTCACTCTGATACATATTATGAAAGACCGTGTACTGCCCGTCAAAACCGATGGGGCGGTCCGGAAGATAGTACTCCTCCACCTGCAGGATCATGTTCCGTTCCGGATCCTCAAAGATGTAAATATTCCCCTCCGTCTCCCCCTTCGGAGAAATGTTATAGAAACCGTCCGGGATCGTAAAGCTGCTTCCCAGTTTTCCTTTATGCGGACCCGATCCGTCCACCCTGGCTTCCGTAGCCTGTTCGGTTGTGGCAGGAGGCACCTCCGCTGTCATCCGCTCCGTTGTCATCTGCTCCGTTGCCACGGTCTGTTCGGTGGTTTCCTTCTCCGGTTCCTGTTCAGTCGAAGTCTCGTTCTCTTCGGGCAGTTCCTTCTCCTCCTTCTTTCCGAGGGGCAGAAAAAGCAAAGCCACCGTGACAACTACGATCACGGCAAGCCCAAGAACAAGTGTTATCTTCTTCTTATTCATGCTTCCATACCTCCGGATAGAAGGATTATACACTCTTTTCCCGAAAAAAAGAAGTGGCACGGAGCCACTTCTTCTTTTTTGTAAAATCTGCCGATTGTGTAACGGTTTCGTTTCTTTTTTTCTACGATGCCACAACCTGCAAAAAACTCTTATGCCTGCTTTGCAGCCTTCTTTGCCGCCTTTGCTTCCAGTGCCTTCTGTGTGGGGCGAACCAGGAAGAGGCAAAGCAGAAGGGCTACTACATACAGGGCAAGTGTAAAGTAAAGAACGTTCTGATAACCGTCCGGATTTACAATCTCCTTATGTTCTTCAAGTACCGTCTTTCCGTTCTTTATAACTTCCTGCGTATAAACGATCGTTTTTTCGGAACCCGTATGGGACACGATGAAGGATGCGACCTGATTACCCGTAAGACCTGCGAATGCCCATGCGGAAAGTGTGATTCCGTGGATCGCGGAAATGGATCCCATGCCGTAGTGATCGGAAAGCAGGGTCGGAACATTGGAGAAGCCTCCGCCGTAGCCTGCATTTACAACCATGATCAGTGCGATCACGATGATGATCAGCAGTGTATTGCCTTCGCCGTTCTTAATACCCTGTGTCAGCATAACCAGTCCGGTAAATGCGATAGACAGGATGAAGATCAGCTTGTAGATGGTGTTACGGTCCTTCATGGTATCCGCCCATGCGGAGAAGCCCAGACGACCACCCGCGTTGAAGATCGCGGAGAATGTGGAAACGATACCTGCCGCTGTAGCAAGGCCGATACATTTTACGATCATCTTCTCCTGGGAGATCAGTGCCAGACCGCAGGTAATGTTGATGTAGAACATCAGCCAGATACCGATATAATTTCCGAGGGGCTTGGTCTTAAGCGTAGCCATGATGCTGGGCTTCTCACCCTTGCCCTGGGGCTCATGCCAGCCTGCCGGCTTGGCCAGGAGCAGATGGCCCACAAACATCATAACGAAGTAAACGCCTGCCAGGATCCAGAACATCTTATAGATGCCGACGCTCTCCTGAAGAGACTCCATGATCGGGCTTGCGATGGCCTTTGCGGCACCGAAGCCTGCCACTGCAAGACCGGTAGCCAGACCCTTACGATCCTTGAACCAGAGCATCAGGGTCTTTACCGGTGACAGATATCCGGTACCGAGACCGATACCCATGATGAAACCATAGCTGAAGTATAAACCGATCAGTACCACCGGACTTCCGTGAAGAGCCTGACCCTCTCCGCCCAGATAGATGAACAGACCCGTCAGCGCCATACCTGCCGAGAAGCAGATGGTTGCGATCAGCGATGACTTATGAATGTCCTTTTCCACAAAATTGCCAAGGAAAGCCGCCGACATTCCGAGGAAGAAGATTGCAAAACTGAATGCCCACTCTACCGCACCTTTGGAAAATCCGATATGATCTGCAACTTTCTGACTGAACAGTGACCAACAGTAAACGGTACCGATACTGCAGTGCAGCAGGAGTGCCGGAATAGCCGCACGAACCCATTTGTTGGAACGCCAGCCACCGGTCTTTACATTTTCTTCGCTCATGACGCCTCTCCTCTTCTTTACCTTAATTAAAAATCTCCATTCGGGTACAAAACCCAAATGGAGATTATAGCTTATTTTTTACACTCTTTCAAGTGTTATTTCCTGTCATTGTCCTATTCTTTGTCATTTTCCTTATCTTTATCTCTGTCTTTTTTTTCATCATCGTCATCATCGTCCTTCTTCAGACGGTCGATGATGCCCATGACGCCGGGACGTTCGCCCTTCTCCAGGCGCTCCTGCTCTTTCGCCAGCTTCTCCTGTTCTTTCTCCATGCGTTCCTGTTCCCGTTCGTTCTTCCGGACTTCCTTCCGCTCTTCTCTCTTCTCCGCCCGGTCCTGTTCTTTCTCGGAAAGTTCCTGCAGAGACTTGATACTCTCGGCTTCCGGAGTCTCCTCTTCTCCGTCGGATATTCCGCGCTTCCGTTCCAGACGTGCCAGAATGTAATCATGATACGAGAAGTCCACGATCGCAGCAAGCGGAATGGACAGCAGCACGCCCAGGATACCGAACATACGGCCACCGAGAATGATGAATACCAGGATCATCACACTGGATACACCCAGGGAATCACCGAACAGCTTGGGCTTGATCACATATCCGTCAATGGTCTGAAGGACCAGCGTGAAGATCACAAAGATCAGTGCATAGACCGGATTTACAAGCAGAAGGATCAATCCGCCGATGGCGCCTCCCACCAAAGGTCCGAAGGTCGGAGCCAGGTTTGTCACACCCACAACAACGGAGATCAGAACCGCATACGGCATTTCCATGATGGCCATGAAGATACCGTTCAGAACGCCGATAATCACACCATCCAGAACATCACAGGCCACGTATCTGGTCATGATCCGGTTGCAGCGGCTGAAGAAATTCATGGTGGACCTGTATCTTTCAGCAGGCATTGCCGCACGGAAGAACCGCTTCCCTCCCGCCAGCAGGAAGTATTTGCCGAACAGGAAATAAATCGCCAGGATAAATCCCAGCAGGAAGGTGATCAGGCCGGAACCGAAATCGATACCCTTGTTTACGATCACTTCCCTGTTATCACCGATCCATTTTACGATATTGGTTACAAGGTTATCCAGGAAATCATTGACACCGGACAGGTTGAACTTCCCGAGTTTCGTGGAAAGACCCTTCAGATATTCCTTCAGTGATGCCGAATACCCGTCCAGATTCTCTACAAACTGTTTGATACTGTCTCCGATCTGCGGTACAAGAAATACCATCAGGGTGACAACCAGTGCCAGGATAAGCAGCAGAGCTACAGTAACGGCAAGCATACGACGGAGCTGCCATTTCTTCAGACGTCCGAAGAGATGATGCTCGAAGAACCGGGCCAGCGGATCGATCACGTACGCAATGGCCGCGCCGACGATCACCGGTGTGATGAACCGGAAGAATCTGCCGATCACTCCGAAGACACTTCCGAAATTGGAAAGCAGGACGAAGAAAAGGACACCGATGCAGATCGCAAGTGCATTCTCCACCCATTTATATTTCAGCCACTCTTTTTTGAACTTCATAAAACCCCCTGAAGAAACAACCTGTTGTACTTATGTTCTTCCATTTCTCATAATCTTCATCATTTTATCACATCTGTAACATTTGTACAAACCATATTTGCGAAATTATTCACATTGTTCAATCCGATGCTTTGTCCGGATCCGCTCCTGCCGTACCGGACATAAGATTTCATATTTACAAATGAAGAAAGAATGTCTATAATGTGGAAGTTACTTATTCTTTCACACAGTTTTCTTAATCTGAAATCAGGATACATATATGAACTCACCCGAAAAATCCATGGAATTCTTCCGGAACGCTCCCGTTCCGAAGGCCGTTTTTTCCAATATCATACCTTCCATCGTCAGTATGCTGATGGTTCTGCTCTACAATCTTGCAGACACCGTCTTCATCGGTCAGACCAAGAACGCCCTTATGGTCACTGCGGTTTCGCTGGCTACTCCGGTGTTCCTTCTTTTCATGTCCATCGGAATGCTCTTCGGTATCGGCGGAACCTCTCTCATATCCCGTAAGCTGGGAGAAGGCGACCACCACATGGCCAAACGTGCATCTGCCTTCTGCTTCTGGGGTGGAACCGTCATCGGTTTTATCTCCATGGGCGGGATCATGCTTTTCGCCGAACCGGTAGCCCGGGCTGTGGGCGCCAGCGAGGATTCACTGGAATACACGAAGCAGTATCTGACCATCGTCGCCTTCGGCATTCCTTTTCTTATCATCAGCAATGCCTTCAGTAACATCATCCGTGCCGAAGGTCATCCGAAGACCGCCATGACCGGTATGATCGTGGGCAACCTGCTGAACATCATCCTGGATCCCATCTTCATTCTGACCTTTGACTGGACCGTGGCCGGTGCAGCTCTTGCCACCGTCATTGGAAATGTGGTGTCCGCAATCTTCTACATCGCGCACCTCTGCTCCAAGGGGGCCATGCTTTCCATCAAACCGAAATACTTCACCATGAAACGCGCGGTGTCTCTGGGCGTCTTCGCCATCGGTATTCCGGCGGCGCTGAACTCCGTACTCATGAGCACCTCCAACATCGTGATCAACAAGGTTATGGCAGGATACGGAGATATGGCCGTGGCGGGCTTAGGAGTTGCCATGAAGGTGAACACCATCTGCATCATGCTTCTGATCGGTATCGGTACCGGCATCCAGCCTGTGCTGGGCTTCTGCTTCGGTGCCAAACTGCGAAAACGGTATCTGGCCATCTTACGATTTACCCTGCTGGTGGCCTTCATCACCAGTATCGTCATGACGGTGGTTTGCTATGTCTTTGCCGGGCCCCTGGTACGATTCATCCTGGAGGAACCGGAAGCCTACGCCTACGGCTTCGAATTCTCCCGGGTGTACATCCTGTCAGGGCCTGTGATCGGTATCCTCTTCGTCATGATCAATGCCATCCAGTCCACCGGAGCCATGGTGCCGTCCCTGATCCTGTCCATCTCGCGGCAGGGCATCATCTACTACCCCATGCTGATCATCTTTACGACTTTCTTTGATACAGCAAAGATGGCAGCCATGACGCAGCCCGTAACGGACTACATCGCTGCCACTCTGGCGGTGATCCTGTTTATCATTACTTTCCGGAAACATTTCCCAAAGAACCGGAGCGTTGACTAAACGCTCCGGCTTT
>JAFRWY010000132.1 GCA_017437905.1 Eubacterium sp. | reverse complement strand
TCATGGCAGAAATTGCATCATCATCCACCGCCGAAGGATCCTTCACCGTGATCCGAAGCCGCGTCATGCAGTTCTTCGCATCTATGATATTCCCTGTGCCGCCAAGCTTCTCCACAAACCCGGCAGCCAATTCCGTGTAATCCATACCGTATCTCCCATGGTGTTCACGCTTTCGTCAAGTTTCCCTGATATCCGGTCCCCTTCCTGTCAGATCCAGTTGTAATCCTAGCATTCTCAACCTCCATGTACCGTTAATCATCTCACCAATCCGGCCAGCTTCTTCCCGCATACAATTCCAAGGATGCAGAACACAACGCTAATCAGGATATAAACCGCTGCAAGAACATAAGATTTATTTTTCAAAAGTCCATATGCCTCCAGAGAAAAGGTTGAAAATGTCGTAAAGCCACCGCACACACCGGTCTTCCAGAAGAGAACCGTATTCTCCGATATATCCTCTCTCCCGGTGGCGAAGCCAACGACAAACCCGATCAAAATCGCACCCAGAATATTCGTGACCAGTGTCAGAAACGGAAATGTGCTCTTCACCGGAATCAGGCTGATTCCATATCTCCCCATCGCACCGATCGCTCCACCCAGAGCAACAAATAAAAATCCCATAGAATTCTTCGTCACCTCTTCTTTACATTATGCAAGCATCTGATTTAATTCCACAACATCCTGGACTCCGTCCAACGACAGGCATCTACTATGTTAACCAGTCCACCTTCCCGGTATCGACGTTGTAAACTGCTCCGATGATATCCAATTCATCCGACGGAATCTCTGGGTGTTCTAGAAATGCCTGCCGGATTCCTTTCACGCCGTGCTTTACGTTCAGTGCCGTCGCCTTATAATCATCCGTCTCGGTACCGATTGCCTCGCGGATATCATCCGTGATGTAACGCACATATCCCTCCGTATGGCCGCTGATTGCAGCCGATACCGCACCGCATCTCGTATGTCCGAGCATTACGATCACATTTGCATCCAAATGTGACGCCGCGTATTCGATGCTGCCCAGCTGGTGATTATCCAAAACATTCCCTGCCACGCGGATCACAAAGAGATCTCCGACTCCTGCCGAAAAGATTGCCTCAGGGATCACTCTGGAATCCGAGCAGGCTATCACGATCGCATAAGGATGCTGTCCGGAGTCTGCCGTCTTCCGGCGGATGTCCGGAGAAATGTCCCCCGGATTCCGGACACTTTCCAAATACAGGTCATTCCCCTGTTTCAGTTTTTCTATTACTTCCGCGTTTGTCATTGAATATCCGGTCCCCTTCCTGTCAAATCCAATTGTAATCTCCACCGGTTTCCGCCAGGCTCAGTAACGCATCATACTTCTCGACATCTACCCCTTCCAGGATCTGAATGAGCTTTGCACTCTCCGTAGCCTTCGGCGTCTCCTCGTCCGGTCCTACTTCCATATCCGGTTCTTCACCACAATACGGACATACGATCTTCGGAGCCATCTTTAAATCCAGGAAGCGGGTTCCACAATCGTCACATTCATAAAAACCACATCTCGCTGTTCCATCGGGTACGTAATACATGTTCTTCCTCCGCTGCCACTGTCTATTATGCTATGGAATACGTAAACAACTCATACTTCAATTGACTGCCTTCCTTAATCTCCGCCGGGAGTAGTGCTCTCGCCACAAGCTTCAGATCGTCCGATTCTATATCCGTTCGCCGGAGATTAGCATAATCTCCATCAATGCTTACAACTTCGTAAAACCATGTTTCCATGCCAGCCCCTCCATGTAAGACTACTCGTCCTCCTTATCTTTCGACGAATCCTTGTCAGATTCATTCTGCTCTCCCTGAGGTTTCCCAAAATACTTTTCGTAGATGTCCTTAGGAATATAATCTTCGGGTTCTGAATATACAATCCCTTTCGGTTTTTTGGTAGCCATCGCTGTTTCCTCCCATAAAATACATACCAACTCCAACAATCAAAGCAAAACTAGACAGGCCAACCATTATACAATCTAATCAACAATAGCTTTCTTGAACGCTTCACTGACTGGCATAAAGTAAGATCCAATATCTGCCTCTCCTGCCCGGACTCGATTCTTCGGTTTTGGGTCTGTTTCGATTGTTCTATCCTCAGACATTTTATATAACTGGAATAATGAATCCATCCGATCTTTTGTTATCTATTCAGGTTTAGGTATACGACAGACACCCTTCTCTCCCCATATACTCTGTTCCATGGCAATAAATGCAGCCTGAAGCTTATCGAAATGCCATTCTGTCGGAACAGCTACATAATCGCGTATGGAGCATTTAGGAAATGTGATCTTCAGAATCTTAGATTCCGAAACACCAGTAATATCCTGAAGCTTTCTACAAATATCACGGAAGTATTTCCCTTCTTTTTTTCTGCAGCGGTGATTGTAGATCAGCACACTCTTCCTACGATTGATATAATCTCGTACTTCTTCATAGAATGTGTATTTAACACTTCGTGACGATTTTGGTCCCACAGAATCCACTAGTAATCCGTTATCCGGATCTACGAACACCACATCAAATCCATCCAACCTCTTCAGTGCACACGCATGCCATTCCGAGCGTCCGGCAACCGGTACTGTTTCACTGTAATATTTTGCTCCTGGAACAAGCGCCGCTTTTTCCAACGCCTTTATTGATCGTTTTCCATTATTCCCGGAGTTTGCAATTTGTGTCAATTTTTCAGCCAAAGAGCGATCACACACATAAAGGTCTTCCGGGATCAAATACTTTCCATCTTTCTGCTTATAGGAACCGTCCGAATTCTTTTCAGAATCCAACGGTTCAACACGATACCAGTTCACAGCAACAGAGAGGCCCTGTGACCGGATTGCACGGAGCAATGCGAATTTGCCATAATCACCGATATCTCCCGCATATCTGTCTTGCATGCGCACCTCCCTTATCATTAAGCGCCTAGCATACTCTCCGTTTTGTCAGAATAAATACATGCGCTTTTATAGCTTTAGATCTTTAATCAGATCCTGCAACTCCTTTGCCTTCTCAAATGCATCTTCTATACATTCAATCTGCGCATCAAAATCCCCTGAAAAGTAAAACGGTTCGAAATACTTTCGTATTGCCAGTGACTTAGACGCCATACGAACGTATAGTTTTTTCTGATCTAAAAGAGCTTGGTTATCCTTTGAAAACTCTTGAAACTTCTCAGCATAACCTGAGATTTCCAAATCGACATAACCTTTATCCGATTTGATCTGTATAAGTGTTCCCTTTCCACAACTGATTGGAATCCATTTTGCATTTGAGCCTCTGACGCTTCCCTTTTTCCCTTGAATTCTAAATGTATCTGGATACTTCTCCTCTGCAAAATCATAGATTCGATCCCAAAACTCTGTAACCTTTCGATCTTCAATAGGTACATATCCATGCTTCGATTCATCTAATGCCTTGTCCATCAATGCAATTTCAAAAGCATCCGATAATGACTCGCGAATCATTTCATATGACACATGGTATGGATACAATGATGCCTCTTTATTCCCTGCCAGATATTTCTCGGGTGCAACAATGAAGACTTTATAATCTGTATATCTCCCCTGCTCAACCGCCTTGTTAGCTCTTACCATATATCTATTGAATTGTTCCGGTTGTGCAATAGCATCAATTTTGTTCTCAATCAGAAAAGCTGTTCTTCCTTTCCCGTCATCTATTATTATTTCTATGTCCGATTCTCCGTCATTGGTCATAACAGAATGCGAAATGCTCTCAATATGATAATCTGTATTCCAACGAATGCCTGCCTGTTCAGAAAACAAACCGATGAAAGTTGAATCAAGGACTGAAAACCGATGCATAATAAGCAAATCGATATCACGTTCTAAAACACTTTCAAAGAATACTTCCATATATATCACACCCTTTCAAAGGCGCTGTCACCCCATTGCTTCCAGCATCCGCCGCTCAAATTCTGTCATCTTTTCATAGCAGCTTTCCAGCGCATTAATGATATCTTCCTTCGTTGGATAACGTAATGAAATAGCTGGCGATCGTTTCAACATACGGAACCGAACCCGCCTGTAGATTCACACGCTTTACAGAACGGATATCCTTCTTCGGGATCTGCCTATCCAGATCCTTCTCCGACTCTTCAATGCAATGCAGGATGAACGCATCCTTCATAGCACTCTCGAAGTTATCCAATTTTCCGTCATTATTCAGATCGAAGAAATCATTCAAATGGCACGCCCCCATTTCACTTTCAAGCACTGACAACTTCATTCAATACTAGTACTCATCCCAATACTCCTCATTATCTTCGAAGTCATCCCATGCATCATCCTCATTCTCGAACTCTTCTTTATAGTCCTCGTAATACATGTCGATATCGTGATCCGATGGATCGACTGTCCGCTTCTCAGTCTTCTTCGTAGATTTACCGGAAGAGTTCGTCTTTTTGAAGGATGAAGACTTATTAGTAGTTGTAGCCGTCTCCTTCTTCTTTGTTGTGCTCTTGGTTGCACTTCCGGAGCCACTCTTACTATAGTTGCTCCCATAACCTGAAGATGAATCCGAAGACTTTGATTTCGGTCCGACTATTCCGGCATCAAACAGCAGTCCAATAAACCCAATGACACCCAGCACCACGATCCCGACCGTTAAGCCTGAGGGAACACCATTCCCGTCATTCTTGTTATTCGAATCACGCTTATCTCTATCGTCTAACATACGATCCACTCCCTGTCTTCATGCATATTTCTTTTTGCACAACTATTCCGGCAACATCACTCTCTAATCCCACATTACCGCACCGTCAGATTTTCCTCCCTCCGGTTCGCCTCCGCAATCCGGACACGTTAAGTGCAGAACCACATTGCTATACAATCCATATCTTGTTTTGATACAGCGCTGTCTCTCATCTTTGGTTACCAGTTCAGTACAATTTGATACATCTAAAGCAACTAATTCATTTAAGTAAACTGCTAAGTGATCCAGTTTTTTATTATTCCTCAAATCCAGGGTTGTTATTTGATTATTATCACAATTTAAACTTGTGAGCAACGGACAGTTACTTACATCTAATTCTGTAAGTTGATTATATGAACAACCCAATTCAGTGAGCAACGGGCAATTACTCACATCCAGCTCTGTTAATTGATTGTTTGAACAATAAAGTTTCTCAAGCGCCGGATTATGACTCACATCCAGACTTTTCAAATTACAACGTTCACAATTGATCCATGTTAGCGCTGTATTATGGCTCACGTCCAATTCTGATGTCCCACAATTATAGCATTGGAATGAATTCAGATTTGGAAAGTATTCGATTCCGGCAAATGTTGATATTGGATCTGAATTAAAAACAAGACTCTCAACCTTCCCGCATTCCTCCTCATCCAGATACCCATCACCATCCAAATCATATCTCTCGGATACATACTGTCGAAAATACTCATCCGGAAAACTGTTTTCATCAATGAATACAGCATCCGCTGCATGAGCATGAATCGGCTGGTGTATGAACATCATCAATCCCAGCGTCAGTGCACCTGCAAAAATACCCTTTTTTCTCATCTTCCTGCTTCCTTTCCGGACACATCCGAAATGATTTCCTTTTTCGTCAATCTCTTTACTGCCTGTATCTTTACCTTTCAGAGCGGTCTCCAGATACCACTCCAGATTTCATATCATCGTAGGGTCCGGCCGCATCAAAGATGCGTACACGCCCTTCCCCGCCACCTTAAATCCTAACACAACCGAAGGGCCTTCACAACCCAAACCTATGCCCGGATCGGACAAATAAAAAAATCCCGCCGAGCCCGCGCAACAAATCTATTCGTCCTTTTCCACAAGCAATCCCGACCCTGTCAAACCCGTTCTCGTGCGATACTCACAAATCGTATCAATTTGGTTTTCATAACGTAATTTTCTCCTTTTCTTCTCCTTATCCGAATGCTATACTTCCGAGTACGGGTGCTACCAGTAACGGTAGGCGGTTAGCCCTCCTCGGAGGGACTGTGACCCTCCAAGTATAATCAACACAGGGTAACTTGTTGTTTGTTCTTAGAAAGGAGGGCTTAGCGAATGTTGACGATTGAAGGACTCTTGGCAGTGCTGTCTTTCGGGATAGCATGCTTCAGTATCGGATACGCCTGCGGACGCAGAGATAGTAACAAGACGCAAAAATAGCCGCCCTCTCTCTGCATGATTGTGCGGCTATTTCTGCATAATTACCAGGGCTAACCGTCTACCGGTAGCACCTCTTTGTACAAACACTATACCATATTTCTCTTTTCTTTACAATCAAAATGTAAAGAGTCCCGCACGGTATCAGGGATTCAGGCACACGCCCGAACTGCTGAAGCTGTAGGTCTTTGTTCCGATCTTAACCGAACCTGTAACCATCTCTCCATCTTTGTCGAAGTAATACCATTTACCGCCGGATCTCAGCCATCCGGTCTTCATGGCTCCGCTGCTGAAGAAATACCAGTTTTTTCCGATCTTCTTCCAGCCGGTTCGCATGATACCGTCCGTTCCGAAGTAGTACCATTTTTTGCTGACCTTCTGCCAGTCAGTTTGCATGATACCATCGGTTCCAAAGTAATAATATACGGTTCCTATCCCGGTAAGTCCCGTATCCAACTGATCCTGGGTATAATGCATCCGGTTACCATCACCATCCACAATCCATTCATCATACGGTATCACCTTGACCGTGAAGGACCGGGCGGTCTCCGGATGATCCACCGCCTGCAGGGTTACAACCGATTCTCCAATCGATTCGGATGTGATGCAGAATACCTGGTTTTCATCAGTCAGTTCCCGGAATTCCCCGGTTACATCCTGAATACTCGCATTGCCGCTTTCCGTATCAGTGATAATAGCCTCCAACGCCTTCTCTTCAGCGTCATCATTCACGGTCGTCCGAATGTAGAACTCACTAACATACGCCCCTGAAAATGTCAGTATGACAACATCGGTTGGCCGGAGGATGAAAGATATCCTACTCCTCTGTGATCATTTCCACCGGCTGCAGCTTCCGGACCTTCAGGCCAAAGAGGCCGGAGGTGACAAGCGCTACGGCTATGATGCCTGCTGCCGTGATGAGGATTGCAAGTACGGAAATGGTGAAATCCACCTTCTTGATTCCGAACATGGCGAAGATTGCTCTGCAGCCCCAGTAACCGGCTGTGGGTGCAAGAAGTGTTCCGAGAACGACACCCGCCACGATGGCCGGGATGTTGGAAAGCATGATCTGTCCGATCAGTCCTCCGGAGGTCATGCCCATGGCCTTGCTGATACCCATGCCCCGCCATTCGCGAACCATTTTCGCACGGATCACAAGCGCTTCCACGAAGAATACGATGAGAAGCGTCACAACCGTAAATACCAGGCAGATCGCACCCATAGCGCCCATCAGGCTGTTCATGGATTCATCCACGAATTTTCCGATATCGGTATATACGTGATTTCCGCCTTTGCCTGCGATTGCCGTCTCCACCCGTTCCTTCAGGGTATCAAAGCTGATGTTCTTATCCGCATAGATATCGTAAGTGTACTTCGGTTTTGCGGGAAGAAGTTTAAGTCCTCCCTCTTCCGTAAGGATCATGGTCCGTCCCATCTGCTGCATCATCTGGTTAAGGCCGGTCAGAAGATACTCCTCCGTCACTCCGCCGAATTCGATCTTTATGATATCGCCGATCTTCACGCCCAGATCATCCGCTGCCGCAGTTGTGAGCATCACTTCATTGTCCTGTCTGGGAAGTCTGCCCTCCAGAACTTCCACCTCAAATCCATCCTCGGGATTGCGAACGGCTCTGGTGTAGATCGCTGATGATCTTTCCCCGTACCACACCGTCGGTTCCAAAGTAAACATGGTATCTACATTGGTTATCCCCTCAACCTTCTTCAGGTCCTCCGTAAGGCCATCCTCCGCATGCAGCTCCATCTGGGAGTTCGGCGTTCCGGTCAGCACGATCAGCGCATCCGGATCCGTACCGAAGTTCTCCAGCATGCCGAAACCGCTCAGCATGGCGATGGTAAGGATCGTCATGATCAGTACCATGGCGATGTTCCGCCGGGGATTTCCGAAGGTTTCCTTCAGGGACAGGGTCACCGGAACCGGAAGGGATGTCTTCTCGAAGGAGAAATGATTCTTCCTATAGTTGTGTGTTCCGAGGCCGCCGCGAAGGGCCTCAAGCACCGTGATCTTTTTATACATCCGGCTGATCCGGACGGAGATCAGCCATACCAGGAGCAGAAGTCCTGCCACTGTTAAGGCCGCTGCCGGGATATTTGCCGGCTGATTCCAGCTAAGTCCGAGGGTGCTGCTGACTACATTTCCAAAACCGCCGAAAGTGATGATTCCTGTCATTACGCCCAGGACGCTGCCCAGTCCTGCCACCAGCAGGATCTCCACCGTAAGTGCATGCCGCAGTTCCTTCACGGTATATCCGGACGCTTCCAGGATACCGGTGTTCTTCATGTTCCTCTGGATAAAGTTCTTTACGCTGAAGGAAATGATCAGCGTCGCCACGATCAGGATGATCACCGCGAAGAGCAGGAATATCGCCATAACGATCATGGGCAGGATCTGTCCTCCGCTCTTCATATGCTTCCAGTTCAGGATCATGTAGTTGGTTACATTCAGTTCCGGATGCTCTTTGGCTACGATCGCTGTCTTATCCTTGTAGCTGTTACCGATCTCTTTCTCCAGATCTCCGGTGCCAAAGTCCGCCGTCAGCGCTCCGTCCTTCACCTTGCCCTTATACATCATGAACCGGCCTGAGGTGCCCTCGGTCTCCGTCACGATCTGATCCAGACGGTTCTTTGAGATGAATATATGGAAAATGCTGATGTTCAGCGCGGACGCCATGTACGGATCCTCGGTATAGCCGACTACCGTGAATTCATAGGATTTGTCATCGATCTTTAATTCCAATGTATCGCCGATGGGGAAACGGTCCCGGATGTAATACGGCATGATCACATCATTTTCCCTAAGCTGATCCTTCGTCTTTCCTTCCAGCTGAAACTCCAGGTTCATGTATTTCCGCTGATCTTCAAAGGCTTCTGCGAAGAACTGATACTCGTCAAAATCCTCGTCCTTCGTGTTCCGGTACTTTGTGGTGACGTTCAGAAGTTCGGAGGCTTCATAGTCCTGAAGGTGGGAATTCTCTGCGAAGGCTGCGTCTGCTGCTTCCCGGAGCTGCTCCTTGTCGGAGATCACCAGGAGCACTTCTGCGCCATTCACTGCCTGATACCGGTCTTCCATCACCTGGCCCATGCCCAGCATCGCCGATGCGCAGTCGAAGATCAGGAAGGCCGCGATGAGGGTCAGGATGAAGAAGGTGATCATGTCGCCCTTCTGTCGTTTCATGTTGTTTTTTGCGATAAAGAATAATTTGTACATCTGTTATCTCCTCCGTTGTATTATTCACAGCCTTCCGCCGATCATGGTCCGTCCTCGCTTTGCGCATCTGCCGCCGCTTTTACGATTTATGACTGCGGCGGTTGCGGAAGGTTGTCTGCTTCGCAGATCATTTACGGAACGCATGCCCTGCATGCAGCAGTCTTTCTGTAGATACGTCTGTGAATAATAACGATTACCATCCCATGTCGGCCAGGAAGTCCTTCAGTTTTCTGTGCCGTTCAACCGCCTTCTCTTTCTCCGGATTCGCTTCATCCTTGTAATCTCCAAGGAACGGTCCCAGGTCCACTTCATCCGTGATGACTCCGTCCGCCAGGTAGATCACCCGGTTTGCTCTCTCCGCCGCCTTCACCGTATGGGTTACCATCACGATGCTCTGACCTTCACTGTTCAGATCCGACAGGATGTCCAGAACGTTCGTGGTGTTCTGTGAGTTCAGTGCTCCGGTGGGCTCATCCGCGAAGAGTACCTCCGGGCTGTTGATCACGCCCCGGACCACCGCGACTCTCTGCTGCTGTCCGCCGGAGAGCTGTGCCGGGAATTTCTTCCAGTCCTGCTCACCGATCTCCACCCGCTGCAGCAGGCCTTTTGCCTTCTCTGCCAGAGCCTTCCGGTCCTTTGTCCGCAGGAGTCCGCTTACCATGACGTTATCCAGTGCGCTCATGCTGTCATTCAGGTAGTTCTGCTGGAAGACGAAACCGCAGTGGTTTCTCCGGAAGAGTGCCAGCTGATCATTGCTGAACTTTGAGATCTCGATTCCGTCATTTGCGGAAGCTCCGGATCTCTTTCCACCGGCTTCACTGTCTTCCGTATAGTAGGTGATGGTTCCGAGGCTCGGCCGGTCCATACCCGAAAGTGCATACAGAAGCGTGCTTTTCCCGGAACCGGAGTTCCCCATGATGACCGTGAAATCTCCCTTGTAGATCGAAAGATTCAGGTTCTTCAGCACGTGCTGCTGTACCGATTCATTTGAGAATGTCTTGGAGAGATCCTTTGCGGTAAGTATCATCTTCTTGTTCTGCTGGCTCATTTCCTTGCTCCTTTCAGGCGTCCTCCCTGCGGCCGGACCATACAGGCCCCGAGCCTGTGCTTTTATTTCTTATACAGGAAAGACTCCCTGCTTCGTTCGCTGATCTTACTATACAGCAAACGAAACAGGAAGTCTTAACCTCATTCTTGTCCGATTCTTAATTATTTCTTAATCCGTGACCGGTCTCTTCTGCGAGGCCGTAATTCCTATAGGAGTTCAATGGTGGAAGGTGTTCTCTGGATTCGTTCTTTTCCATAAATCCTTATGTTTTCTACATGTTTTTCCACCATTTCTACCGATTCCACGAAGCAATCAACTCTCCGTGTCGCAATTCTGTCGCACGGATGTCGCATGACATGTTTTCTCTTCATCAGTTCAATGCATTTTCATTCGCACAGTTCATTGTGGCAAATTTTTTCCTATTATAATAGAAAAAGAATTTGAAATAAATACACATTATGCGCATTTTATTCTTGAGATTTATACGCATAATGTGTATAATAATAATTGTAAGGAGAGTACGTAATGACACCAAGAGAAGCTGAACAGATGATCGAAAGCGACGGATGGTACCCAGTCGGACAGGTTGGATCACACAAGCATTACAAACATCCAACGAAACCCGGAAAAGTGACCATCCCCTTTCATCCGAAACCCAAAGACCTGAACAAGAAAACAGTAAACAGTATCAAAAAGCAGGCGGGGCTGAAATAAGCCCCGCCACCTGAAAGGAGTATATATATGAAACTACTCTATCCTGATATTTTCACCCCATTTGACGAAGGAGAGGGATATACAGTCGAAGTTCCTGATCTTCCTGGATGTGTTACTGAAGGCGATAATATGATTGAAGCCATTGAAATGGCTGTTGATGCAGCATCCGGATGGATTCTTCTTGAACTTGAAGAAGGAAAGCAGGTTCCCGGAGCCAGTAAGCCATCCGCTCTCGAAGTTCCCGAAGGATCCATTGTCAGCATGATTATCCTGGATATGGATTCCTACGCTGAAAAATATGGCTCTAAAGTTGTACGTAAGAATATCACTATCCCCGCATGGCTTAATACTTTCGGCGAAAAGAACCACATCAACTTCTCTAAAGTCCTTTCGGACGCTCTTATGAAACAGGTCCAAAAGAACTAAGAGTCATTTTATCCTTACATATTTTAAACAAGAACGCAGGTTGTTGGAGCCTGCGTTCTTTATAATTATGAAGGAAATGTTGCAGCACTTCCAGAGAGCCTGGGAAAGATCACTTCCGCCGGTTGGCTTCTGCCTCTTCAGAATCGTCCGGGAAATAACGGATCAGGTCGCTCAGTTCCACATTGAGGTATTTACACATGGCATCCAAATGCTTCAGCGTGACCCTCTCAGCGTACTCATGGTACAACTCATTGATCGTGTTAGGCCG
>JAFRWY010000131.1 GCA_017437905.1 Eubacterium sp. | reverse complement strand
GATGATGACGAGAAGGTTTCCAACCTGGTAGGCGCTATGGACGGATACTTCGATCGCGGTGCTCATCACCTCAACGTAAATGTATTCGGCCGTGAGAAGCTGGAAGATGCTATGGCTCATCCGGAGAAGCCGGAGTACGCTAACTTCACGATCCGTGTATCGGGTTATGCAGTTAAGTTCATCTCCCTGACACCGGAGCAGCAGAGAGACGTAATCTCCAGAACCTTCCATGACAAGCTGTAAGAAGAGACTTCAGAAGGTCGGAAATAAGGATCATATGAAATGATACCGGGCAGCCCTCACGAAAGTGAGGGTTGCCTTTTTCGTTCATAAAATGATCGGTTATCGGGCGAATCTGTTCCGAATTCGCTTGTGCCGAAGGGCCGAACTGTGGTATCTTTAAAGGTAAAGATAAGAAGCAGGCGCCACATTTCACTGTGGCATGAATCATAAAGGGAGATTACATTATGGAAGAGAAGATCACTGGTTTGGTACATCAGACGGAGAGCTTCGGCGCAGTGGACGGGCCGGGCATCCGCTTTATCGTTTTTATGCAGGGCTGCAAATATCGCTGCAGGTACTGTCATAACCCGGAGACCTGGGCTATGACCGGTGGCGAGGAAAGAACTCCCGAGGACGTGCTGGAGCAGGCACTCCGGTACAAGGCGTACTGGAGACAGAACGGGGGCATCACGGTCAGCGGCGGTGAGGGCATGCTGCAGATCGATTTTGTAACACGACTTTTTGAGCTGGCGAAGGAGAAGGGCGTGAACACATGCCTGGATACGGCCGGCGGTCCATTTACCTATGAAGAGCCCTTCTTCTCGAAGTTCGAGAAGCTTGCGGCGGTGACGGATCTCTTCCTGCTGGACTTAAAGCAGATCGATGAGGAGAAGCATAAGAGCCTGACCGGATTTACGAACAAGAACATCCTGGAGCTGGCACAGTATCTGTCAGACCATGGAAAGAAAATGTGGATCCGTCACGTGCTGGTGCCGGGGATCACCACTGATGAGGGTGACCTGCAGCGGCTGGCGGATTTCATCAAGACGCTGAAGACGGTGGACCGGGTGGAGATACTTCCGTACCACAGTCTGGGTGTTCCGAAATATGAGAAAATGGGCATCAAATACACGCTGGACGGTGTGACCGCACCTTCCGACGAGCAGATCGCCCGAGCGAAGGAGATCCTGGGGATCACGAAGTAGATGAATGTTCCGGCGGGTCATCGTGGATGCGATAGGTTATCGTGGATGCGGTGAGGCATCGTGGATGCGGTAGGCCGTGGAATCGTGTGACGGGTTTTTGATCAGATGCGGGAAGCCGGTGTGTATGGGTAACCGTGTCTGTGACACAGAGAGGACATTGTAATGTTTTCGCTTGTAGTTTTAGTGATCATATGGTATGCGCTTTGGGGCAAGAACAATCCGAATGCGTCCCGTACCGTGAATACTCCGAAGAAGAAAACGGGTGTCGGCGGGATCATCGGACTTGTCATAGTGCTGTCTATCCTGGGGTCTTCCTCCTGGGCCATCGCCATGATGCTGCTGATGATGGGACTTCCGGTCATGGCGATCGCAAAGGTCATCTCCATGGCTAAGAAGTCAGAGGCGAGAGAGCAGAGCACGGAGTACAGGAATATTCCGGAGAATTTCAAGTTGACGGAGACCGTGTCCAAGCGCCGGAAGTATCTGGTGAAATTCAATAAGGAATACGAGCTGAATCTGACAGACGAGCAGATCGACAGGATCGTGGATGCGTCTTATTTCTCCTATAACTGGGAGCGCGAGATCTACGATATGACCAAGGATTACAATCATCCCACGGAGTGGTACCGTTCCGATGCCGTGTGGCTTCGGGCGTACCTGAAGGCATTTCCGATGATGAACATTACATCGGATTTTGAAATGCAGCGCAGGGTGGTGGAGGATGCTTTCCGGCAGATCTTCATCGAGCTTCCGCCGGGAGAGTTCATGACCATAGACAGTGCCATCGAGGAGACCAACCGCCGGTTCTTTACGTTATTTGATGAAACCACGTATATGATCGCGTTCCGTTATATGCAGACCCGCGGGATGAAGCTGGATTTCCCGAATGCACTGCATCATACCATGGAGTCCGAGGCGGAGCGGTTGGCCCGGGAATACGATGAGCGTACCGGACAGAAGCCGGGAAGCGGCACGGATGCCGGTGGACAAAACTCCAGTTGGAGCGATGAGGAAATGGAGCGCCTGCAGCAGGCCTACGAGCGGATGCAGGGATTTGCGGATCCGAACGCTTACGGTGGGATGTATCCGCCGAACGCACAGAATATGCCCAATATGCCGAATATGACAGGCACACCGGGTATGCCGAATGTACCGTACATGCCGGGCGCACCGGGTATGTCGAATGTACCGTATGTGCCGGGCACGCAGGATATGTCGAATGTACCCTATATGCCGGGCGCGCAGGATATGTCGTATATGCCGGGTACACCGGATATGCCGGGTGCACCGGACGCACCAAATGCACAGAATATGCCCTATGATCAGGATAATGGAATGCGCCGGGATTACTGATACATGAAAGGGCGGGAATCCGGGGCGGAAGTTAAAAAGATGCGGGTAACAAGCCCGTAGAATCAGAAAAAGCAGGAAGGCACAAATCTCCTTTTACAGAGGGAAATGTGCCTTCCTGTTTTTTGGTCCAAGTGACTGAGGAACCGGATGCTATATGTGGTTCCTGTGATAGAAGGGCCGGGTGCGTAATGCATGCCGCTGTACGGCGCGAGGCCCTTCTTATATTCATGTTGGACGTGTATGGTCCGGTTTGCCGTGTTATGAATAGTAGGATATCCGCCTTTTATGGCGTTCATCCTCGGAAAATGGTGTGCCCAGGAAGGTGTCAACAATCATCAGCGCAAGCCCCGGACCGACCACGCGGGCACCCATACAAAGGACATTTGCGTCATTGTGTTCCCTGGTTGCTTTCGTGGAGAATACATCATGACAGAGCGCGGCGCGGATGCCGGGCTCTTTATTTGCGGCCATGGACATGCCGATGCCGGTACCGCAGATGAGGATCCCCAGTTCAGCTTCGCCGGAGCGGATCAGGTCAGTGACCTTCTTCGCGTAAATCGGATAGTCGCAGGAGGCCGGAGAGTCACAGCCCACGTCCGTGATCCGGTGTCCCTGCTCCTGCAGATGTGCGATGATCTCGTTCTTCAATTCATAACCGCCGTGGTCACAGCCGATGGCCAGTTTCATGGTAAAGTCCTCCTTGATGGATAAATCCTACTGATTATAGCACGGTTTATAGACTGAGGCAATTGCGGGATCATACGGAAATGATCCTGTGTCCGGCGGCCTTCACCAGCCGGTTCATTATGGCGGATCCGAGAGCGTCCCGCCGGAAGCTTTCACTGTAGATCACCTGGCATCCGAGAGCGTCGCAGTCCCGGAGTGCTCCGTAGAGATGGGCGGCTACGGTCTGTCCGTCGTCCGCGTCACCCAGCAGTATTTTATGGAAATGCGGCGCATCGCCCAGTTCCTCATATGCATCAGCATGGCCTCCGGTGGTAAGGATCGCGGTTTCCCTGCCGTCCGCCAGCGCCTGCTTTGCCAGTCGAAGGATCTCGGCTGTGACCGCAGGGGTTACCTGCTCCGGATGCACATGGTCAGTCACGATGGAAAGTGTGCCGTGGGGCGCATAGTGTGTGTAGCGCATACCGGGTGCCTTCGGATGCTGCATGACCGTGTCCACGGCCATGCCATCCGCTGTGGTATTATCCGCAGCGCCGGATGCAGTGTCGGTAGTGACACTATCCATGGTACCGATCGCAGCACCATCCCCCGCAACCTCTTCATCCAACTGCACCAGCGACGGATCCAGTTCCACCGGGCCGACGATGGCGGACAGCATTTCCCGGGTGATAAAGCCGGGCCGCAGGATCATGGGGGTCTCACCGGTCAGATCCACGATGGTGGATTCGATGCCGATCCCCACCGGTCCTCCGTCCAGGATCATGTCGATGGCACCGGTCAGATCCTCAGCCACATGCTTTGCTGTGGTAGGGGACGGGCGGCCGGAGCGGTTGGCGCTGGGCGCAGCCACGTAGACACCGGAGCGGCGGATCATTTCCATGGCGGCCGGGTGTGAGGGCATGCGGATCGCCACGGTGGAGAGTCCTCCGGTGGTGGCGTCCGGAACGATGGGTTTCTTCTTTAAAATGATGGTCAGCGGTCCGGGCCAGAAGGCTTCCATCAGCATGATTGCCTGTTCCGGCACGGTTTTCGCCAGCTTTGCCACATCGGCGGTGTCGGCGATATGGACGATCAGCGGATTGTCCGACGGCCGGCCTTTTGCGGCGTAGATCCGCATGGAAGCGGAGGGATCCAGGGCGTCGCCCCCGAGACCGTACACGGTCTCCGTGGGAAATGCCACAAGTCCGCCGCGCTTCAGGATATCCGCGGCACACTGTATCGCGTCTTCTGCCTCTGCCGGATCCTCCGGATTATAGTTTTTGATGATTGTCTGCATGATCGTATCCTGATGATTTCTTTCTTATATGATAATTGTTTCAAAAATGCGCGGGTGACATGCCTGCCGGAATCATCGAAAAATCACATTTCGCATTCTTGATAAATGTAACATTTATGATATGATGAAAGTGACGGCTTTGTCTCACCTTCGCGTGTCCGTATAATGGTATAACATGTTACAAAGATTGTGGCAAGAGGGCGTAACATTTTTTAAAAAAAAGACTCCGGAAAGTGCAGAAAGAGGTTGACATACCTTGCTGTGATTGTTATAATGCAAATGTAACAAATTCGTAACAAATCAAACAAACATTTAATGATTAGTTAATAAATACCACAAGATATAGAGTTATGTAAAGCGTCAGGAGGATTATCATGTATAAGCGGTCCAGGAAAATTCTGGCAACAGGACTTACTACGGCCTTATTGGTAACATCAATCGTTATTCCGGCAAGTGCTGCAAATGATATCAACAGCGTCAGCATTTCCGCGATGGTTGAGGATTATATTACGGAATCCGTTGCTGAGGATCCGATCACGGAGCTGGTCGGCCCCACAACCACACCGCCGGTGATCCCGGCAACAAATATCAGCCAGAAGGAGACCAACCTGGTTGAGGAAGGCAAGCCGGAGGAGGAGACTGCGGATCCCACGGAGGAGAAGCAGGAGGAAATAACGACTCCCGAGGCTAAGGTGAAATATCCCCAGTTCAAGGATCGTGTGATCGTTAAGATCGACAGCGGTGTCCTGAACATCCGTGCCGAGGGCGATCCGGAAGCGGAGATCGTCGGCACCATCGACCGGGCAGGTATCGCTCTTGTGGAAGAGAAGGGCAACGGCTGGACGAAGATCGGTTCCGGTAACTGCGAAGGTTATGTGAAGAACGATTATATCGCATTTGGCGATGATGCGGGTGAGTGGGCAGAGGCCAACAACATCCCGAAGTACATCAAGGTGCAGGGCAACGGCCTTCGTGTTCGCAAGGATGCGGACATGGATGCGGATATCCTGGATGCTGTGTATGAAAATGAAACGTATTCCGTTCTCGGCGAGACAGACGGCTGGGTGAAGATCGAGATGTACGATGGTACCGTCGGTTACGTCAGCGAGGATTACGTAGAAGTACGCTTCGAGACTCCGCGTGCCAAGACGGTAGAGGAGATCGAGGAAATGCGCAAGGCTGAGGAAGCCGATGCCCTCCGCGAGAAGCAGCGTCAGGAAGAGGAAGAAAGAGCACGGAAGGAAGAGGAATCCAATAATTCCAACAGTTCCTCCGGTTCCGGAAACAGCAGCTCCGGAAGCAGTGCTGCAGAACGTTCCGAAGAGCGTATCAAGCGTACAGAAGAGATCAAGAAGGAAAATGAGAGCACCATCACGGAAGAAGAGGAAGAGTATGTGGCTCCGACCACACACGCCGAGCTTCGTGCAGATATGGTTGCATATGCTAAGCAGTTCCTGGGTAACCCGTATGTTTACGGCGGAACTTCCCTGACGGAAGGTTGCGACTGCTCCGGTTTCACCATGCGGATCTATGAGCATTTCGGCTACAGCATCCCGCGTGCTGGCGGTCAGAGAACCTTCGGTAAGCTGATCACGGTTTCGGAGGCACAGCCGGGCGACCTGATCTTCTATACAGGACATGTTACCATGTATATCGGTGACGGCAAGGTTATCCACGCCAGCAGCGAGCGGGTGGGAATCATCATTTCCTCCCTGTCCTACAGCGGAACACCGCTCTTTGCAAGAAATATCATCGATGCTTATTAAAAGCTTATAAGTTATTTTGAATTTCTCATAATCACCTCCCCGAAAGCCGTTCATACCTTGTGTATGGGCGGCTTTCCTTGTGTATCTGCCGCGCCGTCATCCGAGGTACCCTGGGACATGGCGCGCCTGGGATCTATGCCCTCTCTCCATCTGTCAGACAATTGCGGATTTGGCTAAAAGAGAGAATTACCAACAAAACCATGTTCGGTTGACTATAATTTACAGGAAAGTTATCAACAAAATTGTGGATAACTTTGTGTTAAAAAAGAACGCATTTACGTTATTCACAGAATTATCCACATTATCAACAGGTTTTTGGATTTACATAACGCTTATCCGGACTGTTCGATTTTCTCCTCCCGGGGGATGCAAAGTGCCGAAAATACTGTTTTACATAAAAATCCGGGGACATTTTCGGGATGAAAAAAGCAGCATTTCCGGGAAACTGTCAGACAAGTTTTGAACAGACATTTTAGTTGATAGAAGTGATGCCGTATGATATAATCTAGGTAGCGGACCGCGCCCTTGCGGCGGTTCGGACGAATTCATGCAGGAGAAGGAGTGAGGCATTATGAATTATATGATCAGTGGGAAGAACATCGACGTAACAGAAGGATTAAAGCAGGCAGTCTATGATAAATTAGGAAGATTGGAGAAGTTCTTCAACGAAGATACAAATGCACAGGTTACATTCTCGGTAGAGAAGGAGCGTCAGAAGATCGAGGTTACGATCCCCATGAAGGGTCACATCATCCGCGCAGAGCAGGTCAGCGATGACATGTATGTATCCATCGATATGGTGGTTGAGATCATCGAGCGTCAGGTAACCCGTTATAAGAAGAGGATCGTGGATCAGGAGCAGGACGCAGCATTTTTCCAGAACCAGTTCCTGGAGGAAGATGATGACAGCGATGCTGATGATATCAACATCATCCGCAGCAAGCGCTTCGCAGTAAAGCCCATGTATCCGGAAGATGCATGCGTACAGATGGAGCTTCTGGGCCACAACTTCTACGTATTCCGCAATGCGGAGACCGATGAGGTAAATGTTGTCTACAAGAGAAAGGGCAACACTTACGGTCTGATCGAGCCCGAGTTCTAAACATAAGTTTAAGGGATCACAGCCTTCGACGTAAGTCGGGGGCTGTTTTCTGTTTCAAAGCAAAGCACGTAAAATGGGAGAATCTGCCCCCGTATTTCCTGAAAAAGTCCTTGCCTTGCAAATGGAATAATGATATAGTATCTAAGTTAAGGTGACTTTACCCGAAACGGAACATATATAACATAGAAAAGAAATGATCCGAAAGGATCGCTTTAAGAATAAACGGAGGACGATTATGGGTCTTGGTACAGCGCTCTTCGGCACGCACAGCGAGCGGGAGCTGAAAAGGATCGATCCGATCATCAAGAAGATCGAGTCGATGGATGAGGAAATGCAGGCGCTCTCGGATGATGAGCTGAAAGCGAAAACAACGGAATTCAAGGAGCGTCTCGAAAAGGGTGAGACGCTGGATGATATCCTTCCGGAAGCATTTGCGGTTGTCCGTGAGGCGGATTACCGTGTGCTTGGCATGAAGCCCTTCCGCGTACAGCTGATCGGTGGTGTGATCCTGCATCAGGGTCGTATCGCAGAGATGCGTACCGGTGAAGGTAAGACCCTGGTGTCCACGCTTCCGGCATATCTGAACGCACTGGCAGGTGAAGGCGTGCATATCGTCACGGTCAACGACTATCTGGCAAAGCGTGATGCGGAGTGGATGGGTGCCGTGCATCGGTGGATGGGTCTCACCGTCGGCGTGATCCTGAACTCCGACTCGAACGATCAGCGCCGTGATGCATACAAATGTGACATCACATATATTACAAATAACGAGCTGGGCTTCGATTACCTGCGTGACAACATGGTAATCTATAAGGAGCAGCTGGTGCAGCGCAGTCTGCATTACTGCATCATCGACGAGGTGGACTCGGTCCTGATCGATGAGGCCCGGACGCCGCTCATCATTTCCGGACAGAGCGGAAAATCCACCGACATTTATAAAATGTGCGACTATATCGCACGCCGCATGAAGCGCGGTACCGCTTCCACCGAGATCAGCAAGATGGACGCCATCATGGGAAATGCTGTGAAGGAGGACGGTGACTACCTTGTTAATGAGAAGGACAAGTACGTTGTTCTGACCGAACAGGGTGTGTCCGAGATCGAGAAGTTCTTCCACATCGAGAACCTGGCGGATTCCGATAATATCGAGATCCAGCATACCATGCTGCAGGCTCTGAAGGCCCATGCGCTGATGCACAGAGACCAGGATTACGTGGTGAAGGATGATGAGGTCCTGATCGTCGATGAGTTCACCGGCCGTATCATGCCGGGACGTCGTTTCAATGACGGTCTGCACCAGTGTATCGAGGCAAAGGAAAATGTAAAGGTAAAGCGTGAGTCCAAGACACTGGCCACCATTACCTTCCAGAACTTCTTCAATAAATATGAGAAGAAGGCCGGCATGACCGGTACGGCGCAGACGGAGGAGAACGAGTTCCGTGAGATCTACAGCATGGACGTTGTGGTCGTTCCGACGAACCTCCCCATCGCGCGTATTGATGAGGATGATGCGATCTTCAAGACCAAGAAGGAGAAGCTGAACGCCATCATCGACGAGGTGGTTGCAACCCATGAGAAGGGCCAGCCCGTCCTGGTTGGT
>JAFRWY010000015.1 GCA_017437905.1 Eubacterium sp. | reverse complement strand
CTGTGTTCCGCCCTTCATGATCCGCAGTGATGTGGTGACCGGCGTTATGAGTTTCGATGAAATGGAGTCCATGATGTACAAGATCGAGGGAGAGGATCTCTACCTCATCGGTACCAGCGAGCATTCCATGATCGGACGCTTCATCGATTCCATGATCGATGAGCCGACCCTGCCACTTACACTGACCAGTTATTCTCCCTGCTTCCGGAAGGAGAAGGGTGCCCACGGCATCGAGGAGCGCGGCGTTTACCGCATCCATCAGTTTGAGAAGCAGGAAATGATCGTTATCTGCAAGCCGGAGGAATCCATGGACTGGTTCCACAAGCTGTACAGCTACACCGTGGAACTGTTCCGCAGTCTGGATGTTCCGGTACGTACTCTGGAGTGCTGCTCCGGAGACCTGGCAGATCTGAAAGTAAAATCCATCGACGTAGAGGCATGGTCCCCGCGTCAGAAGAAATATTTCGAAGTCGGCAGCTGCTCCAATTTAGGAGACGCCCAGGCCAGACGTCTTCGCATCCGCGTAAAAGATGAGGAGGGTAAGAAATATCTGGCTCACACCCTGAACAATACCGTGGTTGCACCTCCGCGTATGCTGATCGCATTCCTGGAGAACAACCTGAATGCGGACGGATCCATACGGATTCCCGAGGCTCTGCGTCCTTACATGGGTGGAACAGAAATGCTGATTCCGAAGAATTAAGGATATCCCCATGCAGAATTATTTACGAGCCATCGGCTTCAGTACAATTAAATCCCTTCATCAGCTGGACCGGATCCATAAGGACATCCAGAGGAATCCGGACCGGAGGAATCTGGTCAGCCGTTCGCTGCAGACCTCCCTGGTTCAGCTGGAGAAGACCTACGCACCGGAAGGACTCGGCATCATGATGATCGGTGAGTCCGATGCAGAGGGACATTTCCTCTTCGAATACAGCTTTCCTTACGTTCTTCCGGGACCGTATCCCTATACCGATGAGATCCAGATTGAGAAGCAAAACGACCGGTCCGGTTACTACGGATTGATCGACAATATCAATCTGTCCGTCATTTTCACAGTACAGAACCTGTCACACATCACCGGTTCGATCTGGCGGGATTCCCTTCCTTCCATGCTGTCCCTGCAGCTGTCCGGTCTCTCTTTGGGTGCAAACATCCTTCTTCCTCTCCGGAAGACAGAGCAGGATCTGCAGTATGAAGCAGAGAAGAGGAGAGAGAACCTGTCCAGGATCCATCTGGTACGTCACGGGCATCCGGAGATTCTGGACCAGATGATGATGAGTGAGATGGACACCCGCGATACCATCGACCACCGGATAGCCACCGAGGATGTTCTGTCCATTGTGGACAGCAGCATGATCCCCTCCGGTCTTCAGAGTGATGTCTATGATATTCTGGGAACCATCCTTCAGGTGCAGGAGACGAAGAATTCCATGACCGGTGAGCAGATCTGTATCATGGATGTGGCCTGTCTCTACTACGTGATCCGGATCGCCGTCAATCGCCGGGATCTGGTGGGTGAGCCGGTTGCGGGACGAAGATTCCGCGGAATAACCTGGCTTCAGGGACTCATCTCTCTTGACAGATATAACTGATTTCGATACAATAACCCCGTATGGAAATCACTGTTCTCGTAGTTTAACGGATAAAACAAGCGCCTCCTAAGCGCTAGCTCCGGGTTCGATTCCCGGCGGGAGCATTTCTTTTCACACTGCATCATCCGACCACGGGAATGCATATTGAAAAGGCGTCATCCATCATATAAATGGAGGTATTATTATGAAATCAGATGTAATTCATGTAAATAGCAATGGCGAAGGAAGTCAGGAAGCTCTTGCGCAGGCAGAAGCAACCGCTGTATTTGCTTCCCTTACTCCGAAGCAGACCCTTCATTTACGTCTTCTGACGGAAGAAATGATGAGTCTGGTACACGCAGTTACCGGCGAGATCGAAGGCGACTTCTGGATTGAAGAGGAGAAAAAGAAGTTCCGTCTGAATCTGAGGACGCTGACTGTCATGAATTCCAAGATGAGAAAGGAGCTTCTGGACAGCTCCACTTCCGGAAAGAATACCGCAGCCAAAGGAATCCTGGGTAAGATCCGTGATCTTCTGGAGCGCTGCCTGGAGCCGGCCGACGGAACCCTTTCCAACTATTATCCGTCCGGATGGATCTATGCGGGAACCGATCCCTCATCCATTTCCATGGCAACTGCGGATGTATGGTCCTTCAATCAGTATCGTGAGGATGTTACAAAGAACTCCGAAGCTTTGGAGGAATGGGATGAGCTGGAGAAGTCCATCCTTGCGAATATCGCCGACGAAGTAACGGTGGATATCAAGAATGATGTGGTAACCGTTACCATCTACAAGACCTTCAAATAAAAGGAATCAAAAACCGGGGCAGATACATTTGAAATGCATCTGCCCCGGTTTTTTGTACCTGATTTATTTATCAAATAAATGCTCAGGCATTTTCCTCTCTGCTGCCGTAGCGGTCGTTCTTCTTCAGATATACAACAACCTTTCTGTACGGCTCCTCACCCTCGCTTCTTGTAGCAACGAACTTATCGTTCTGCAGAGTAGAGTGGATGATCCTTCTTTCGTAAGGATTCATGGGCTCCAGTGTAAAGGATCTTCTGGAACGCTTTACCTTGAATGCGATATTCTTTGCAAGGTTCTCCAGTGTCTCCTTACGTCTTGCACGGTAGTTCTCCGTATCAAGCTTTACGCGAATGTACTTCTCCTTGCTCTTCTTGTTCACATAGAGGCTGATCAGGTACTGCAGTGCGTCCAGTGTCTGTCCGCGCTTTCCGATCAGTACACCCATATCCGGACCTTCCACATCAACGGAGAGAACATCCTCTGTTTCATCCATTTCCACGGTAACGGTTGCTTCCAGTTCCATGGCTGCGAACAACTTATCCAGATATGCCTTTGTCTCTTCGATCAGATCCTTGCTTTCCTCGGATACGGGAGCAGCCGGCTTGGTCTCTGCCTTAACGGGTGCTTCCTTTACTTCCGTCTTCGGAACTGCCGTCTCAACATGTGTCTCGGCAGAAGCACTTCCTACCTCGGCAGTATCCTTAACTCTTGCACGAATGACAGCCTGCTTTGCGCCGAGTCCCAGGAAACCGCTGCTTCCCTTCTCAACGACTTCAATATCCAGGTCGGAGGTTACGACACCGAACAGTCTTGCAGCATCGATCTCCGCATCTTCTACTGTCTTCGCACGAAATTCTTTAAAATCCATTTCGAACTTACCTCTTATTCCTTATTGTTTTTCTCATAGTAGTCCCGAAGTGCATTTGCTTTGGATGCGATACTTCCGGCCTTGTACTTTACATTTTTCTTCTCTTCGCTGTCATTATCGTAGGCTGTAGAGGATGTGTAGCTCTTCAGTCTTGCGCTTCCGAACTGACGCATGCCTTCCGAATCCTGGGATTTCTGCTCTGTGGTGTTCTGTCCCGTAGCAGCTTCCTGCATACGCTCCATGAATCCCTTCTTCTCGACACCGCCGTTCCGGGCTTTCCTCCGTTCGGCCTTTGCTTCCGCCTTCAGTCTTGCCTTCTCGGTGATTGCTTCCATATCCGCATGGCTGTAGTAGAAATTCTGGCTGAGAGTGATCAGTACACTGACAAGTGCGCTGACTGCCCAGTACAGACCGAGACCTGCAGGAACCGTAATGGTTACAAAGAAGGACATGATCGGCATGATCATCATGAACCGGCGCATGGACTTCATCTGTGCATCCTGCTGCGGATCTCCGGAAGACTGCTGCGGTGTTACCTTCATGGACAGGAACTGGAACAGGAAAGCGGAGATCGGGATGATCAGCGCCCAGGTCCAGGCCCAGCCCGGTGACTCGGACAGGTTGATACCGAGAATAAATTCATTTGAAGCAACGATCTTTTCCTTATTTGCAGCAACGGCTGCTGCAACTTCCGCATTACTGCTGAAAACGGTTCCGATCTTATCCAGAGCATCCCCGCTGCATTTTGCAAGAACATCGATTACATAGTTATCTGTAAGTGTTTCGATCTTTGAAAGATCCGGAACTCTCGTAAGTGCATTATCGGTAATAAATGTAGTCAGGGTTTCCTTTGCATCGGAAACCTTCATGATGGCACTCGCGATCGGTTCATACAGAGCCTTGATCCTGGGAACGTAAGCCGGAATATTCTGGATTACGTTATACAGAGACAGGAAGATAGGAAGCTGGATGAGTGCGGTGATACAACCGGTACTCATTTTGATTCCGTACTTTTTCTGCAGTGCGCTGGTTTCCTTCTGCTTTGCAAGGAGGGACGCCTGATCCTTCTTTCCCTTATACTTCTTGTTGATCTTCTGGAATTCCGGCTGTAAGAACTGCTGGATCTTGGTAGATCTTGTAGTCTTAATGGAAAGAGGGAACATAAGGAGTCTTACGATCACTGTAAATACGATAATACTGAGAGCGATGGTTATAACTCCCATATTATTGAACAGGTTGTAGATTCCTTCCATGATCCATCCAAGCAGTTTCGACAGGTTACCCAGCAAAAAACCGCTTGACTGTGTTAAAATCATTTTCTTTCTCCAATTTTAAGAGTATCGATCAGTTTCTGCCCCGTGGCAGCTTCCGATCGATCTACGGAACCGGATCATATCCACCCTCGCTGAACGGATTGCATCGCAGGATCCGCCAGACGGTCAGTCTTGTGGCCTTAAAAAAACCATACTTCTCATATGCCTGCAGGGCATACTCGGAGCAGGTGGGGTAGAATATACAGGTTCCGTGCCCCTTCAGAGGGGACAAACGTTTTCTGTAGAATTTGATCAGACGGATACAGATTTTTTTCATAGTATTGTACCTGACAGGATTCCCGGCCTACGGCCCGGAATGATTATTTCCTACAATAAAATATGATGTAATCGGCAGAGATGAAGAAAGGCATCCTCTATCTCATGAAAGCCTTTTCCCTTTGCGGTCGCTCTCGCGATGACAACGATATCCATGCCTTCCTTCAGTTCCATCTTATGAAGCCGATAACTCTCTCTGATCAAACGTGTGATCCTGTGTCTTACGACACTGTTCCCAACCTTTTTACTTACAGAGATTCCGATTCTACTGCATGATGTCTGGTTAGCGGCAACATACATCACTAAATACTTGTTGGCATACGATTCTTTTTGGGCATACACCCTGCCAAAATCTCTGTAATTTTTCAGTGAAATGATATTCTTCATTTCGCCTCCAGTGAGCTGCCGGAATTAAGCAGAAAGTACTTTTCTTCCCTTAGCTCTTCTTGCTGAAAGAACCTTACGTCCGTTCACAGTGCTCATCCTCTTGCGGAAGCCGTGTACCTTGGATCTGGAACGCTTCTTCGGCTGAAATGTCATCTTCATGGGGGTTATCTCCTTTCCTATACTTATTTTTTCCCGTGTTTAGAGGGAAAACCTACAATATTCTATTAAAAACCAAAGGAAAAGTCAAGTAAATGCTGTTCCTTTCCTTCTATAATTATCCACAAAATATTTTTTATAACTTTTTCAGTTTACGTAATTATCCACTATTTGTTTATTTATTGTGGATAACTTATCCATAACCTGTGGAGAATATTTTTATAAAAGGAAAAATATACGCGTTTATTTGCTTTTTAAGGCCTCTTAATTATCGACAGATATTTTTTCTGTTTTACATAACATGAAGTGGCTTAAATCGGCAGAAAACCTTGTGATTTGACCCGTTTTGTAGTATAGTATTACTGTATGTTTTTATGCTCACAAAGGCGGTATTTTACATTATGAAGGAACAGATCATCAAGAACTGGGACAACATACTGAATCTTCTCGAATCGCAGTATGACGTATCCAGGATCATTATCGATACCTGGATCAAGTCTTTGAATATATACGAGGTAAAGGATAATGTCGTTTATTTCTATGTAGATGAAAAGAGAGGCTCCCACGGAGTCGACTATCTCCACAGAAAGGGCTACGACAGTTACCTTCTGTCCTCGATCCGGGAAATCCTCAACGATTCCAATATTGAGATCGTAATTGATGAAAAATCTTCCTATATACATAGCCAGTTATCCGACACGGATGACAGTTCACCGGAACATAAGGAGGACCGTCCTTACAGCTCCGCTTATTATGATGCCATCAAGAAGAGCAATCTGAACCATAAATATACATTTGAGAATTTCATCGTCGGCGACAGCAACAAGCATGCTTTTGCCACCTGCGTAGCCGTTGCGGATGAACCGAGCCAGGATAACTTCAATCCTCTGTTCCTTTACGGAGGATCCGGACTGGGAAAGACCCATCTGATCCAGTCCATCGCACATTATATCCTGCAGCATAATCCGAACAAAAACGTACTCTATGTGACGTCAGAAGTTTTCACCAACGACATCATTTCTTCTATACAAAATAATAAAACGGACGAGTTTCGTGAGAAGTACCGTCAGGTGGACGTGCTGATCATCGACGATATCCAGGAGATCATCGGCCGGGAGCGTACGCAGCAGGAATTCTTCAATACTTTTAACTTCCTGTACGAAGCCGGAAAGCAGATCATCATCTCCTCCGACCGGCCGCCGAAGGAGATCACATCCCTGGATGAACGACTCCGTTCCAGATTCGAATGGGGTGTTCCCATCGATATCCATGCACCTGATTACGAAACCCGTATGGCCATTCTGAAGAACAAGGCCGAGCTGGCGGGCATGACCGGCATACCGGAAGAGGTATTCAAGTATATCGCTGAGAATATCGTATCCAATGTCCGTGAGCTGGAAGGCGCCCTGAATAAGATCAACGTTTATTCCAAGCTGTCCAACAGTACGATCAATCTTGACATGGCCAAGGATATGCTGAAGGATCTGATCTCCAAGGACGCAAATATCACGGTTACGCCGGAAAGCATCCTGAACATTGTGGCGGAGCATATGAATGTGTCCGTGGACGATATCAAGTCCAAGAAGAGAAATGCGGACATTGCCATCGCAAGGCAGCTGGTTATGTATCTGTCCAGAAATCTTACGGATAAAAGTCTTCAGGCCATCGGTGATACGGTGGGCGGAAAGGATCATTCCACAGTCTACAGCGGAATCACAAGGATCACCGAAAAACTGCAGGAGGATCCCCAGTTCAGGGCCACGGTGCAGGTGATCAAGAAGAAGATCAACCCCCATGAGGATTGATTATCCACAGGACTCCTTCATTTATCCAAAGGATATTTGAAGATCCCTAAAATGATAGTAACACGGAAAACCCTTTATTTATAAGGGATAAAACCACTTTTCAACATATCAACAGCGCTTATTACTAATACTACTGAATAACTATATATATATTATAATGCCGCAAAGGCAGGGAGGCGTAAGTTCAGAATATGAGAATCAAATGCAAGAAAAATCTGCTCACTGCAGGAATCAACATCGTATCAAAGGCAGTAGCTACCAAAACAACCATGCCGATCCTGGAATGCATTCTTCTTAAGGCAGAGGGAGGAAGTCTCACTCTGACAGCCAACAATATGGAGCTGGGGATCGAGACCCTGGTGGAAGCTACGATCCTGGAGGAAGGGCAAGTTGCTCTGGAGGCCAAGATATTCTCGGATATCATCCGAAAGCTGCCGGACAGTGAGATCGATCTGGAGACCAGCTCCGATATCCGTGTGGATATCCGCTGCGAAAAGTCAAAATTCACGATTCCCTGCAGAACAGGAGATGAATTCTCACCGCTTCCCATGATCGAGAAGGAGAAATGTATTCAGATCTCCCAGATGGCGCTTCGTGATATCATCCGTCAGACCATTTTCTCTATTTCCGATAATGAAAATACCAAGATGATGACAGGTGAGTCCTTTGAGGTGGTGAATAACCAGCTGATCGTGATATCCCTGGACGGACATCGTATCTCCAGAAGAAAGATCGACCTTCGGGGAGATAATCCGGAGGTTCATGTGGTAGTTCCCGGCAAGACCCTTCAGGAACTCAGCAAGATCATAACGGGAGATGCGGATAACCTTGTGGATATCTACTTCTCCGACCGGCATCTTCTGTTCGAATTCGAAAGTACCCGTGTGGTATCCCGTCTGATTGAGGGAGAGTATTTCAAGATTGCCACCATGATGTCCATGGGACACAATCTGTCCGTAAAGGCAAACAAGAAAGAACTGATGGGGATCATCGACCGTGCCAGCCTGCTGATCCAGGAGACGGACCGGAAGCCCATCATCGTAAGCGTAAAGAACGATAACAATCTGTATGTACGTCTGGATACGAATCTTGGATCCATGAAGGAGGAGATGGAGATCACAAAGGAAGGTGATGAGATCATCATCGGCTTCAATCCCAAGTTTCTCATGGATGCCCTTCGTGTCATCGACGATGATGATGTATGCATCTATATGACGGATTCCAAGAATCCCTGCATCATCAAGGATGAGGGAGAGAACTACGTTTATATCATCCTGCCCATCAGCATCAATACGGATGTGTATGCTTAGATCATAGATTTGGAGAACTATGGAAACGATAAAGATAAGAGATGAATTTATCAAGCTCGGTCAGGCTATGAAGCTGGCGGGTCTTGTGGACTCCGGTATAGAAGCCAAGGATGTGATCCAGGCAGGAGAAGTTCTTGTGAACGGAGAAGTGGACACGAGACGCGGTAAAAAACTGGTGGCCGGTGATACATTTTCCTACAAGGGAAAAACTGTGAAGATAGAGGCTTAAATGTATATTGAATCCGTTGCCCTAACGAATTTCAGAAATTATGAGAGCCTGGAACTTGAATTCAGCGAAAAAACCAATATCCTCTACGGAGATAATGCCCAGGGCAAGACAAATGTCCTGGAGGCTTCCTATGTGGGTGCGACCACCAGGTCCCACCGCATGGCCCGGGATAAGGATATGATTCGTTTCGGTGAAGAGGAAGCGCATATCCGGATGCAGGTGAACAAGAGAAATGTGGGGCACCGGATCGATATGCACCTTCGGAAGAACAAATCCAAGTCGGTGATGATCGACGGGCTGCCTATCCGGCGTTCCTCCGAGTTGTTCGGCCTGATCAACATCATTTTCTTCTCTCCGGAGGATCTGTCCATCATAAAGGAGGGTCCCGGGGAACGGCGGAGATTCATGGACATGGAACTCTGCCAGCTGAGCCGGATCTATTACAGCAATCTGGCCGGCTACAATAAGGTGCTGAATCAGAGAAACAATCTTCTTCGGGATATCGGTGCAAAGAAGGGACTGATCGACACCCTGGATGTGTGGGATGACCAGCTGGTCCGTTATGGACAGCGGATCATCACGGAGAGGGACAGCTTCATCCGCATGCTGCGGGAGGTGGTGATCCGGGTTCATGAGAAGATCACCGGAGGCAGGGAGACCATTGATATTCAGTATGAGCCGAATGTTCCTGCGGATGATTTTCCGGATACCCTTCGGAAGAAGAGAGATACGGATCTTCGGTATATGGCTACCATGACCGGTCCCCAGAGAGACGATATCGGTATTTATATCGACGGAAATGATGTGCGTCTGTACGGTTCCCAGGGACAACAGAGAACGGCGGCCCTGACACTGAAGCTGGCGGAGATCGAGCTGGTAAGAGAGATGATCAGCGATACACCGATCCTTCTTCTGGATGATGTGATGTCGGAGCTGGACGGAAAGAGAAGAGAAGCGCTTCTCGGAAGTATCGAGGGAATCCAGACGATCCTGACCTGTACCGGATATGATGATTTCATCCGGGAGCATATGGATCAGGACAGGATATTCCGGGTTACGAAGGGTGTAATACGGAGAGAAAACAGAGAACAGGATTAAGAGTGGACAAAAGGAGTACGAAATGGCTGAGAATCAGGCTGAAAATCAGAACTACGGCGCAGAACAGATCCAGATCCTGGAAGGACTGGAAGCGGTAAGGAAGCGTCCGGGTATGTACATCGGAAGCACATCCTCCCGCGGTCTGCATCATCTGGTATATGAGATAGTTGACAATGCAGTGGACGAGGCACTGGCCGGCTTCTGCAGCGAGATCAACGTGTTCATAAATGAGGACAACTCCATCACGGTTGTGGATAACGGACGAGGAATCCCGGTGGATATTCAGAAGAAGGCCGGCCGGCCGGCGGTGGAGGTTGTTTTCACGGTGCTGCACGCCGGCGGTAAGTTCGGCGGTGGGGGATACAAGGTATCCGGTGGTCTTCACGGTGTAGGTTCTTCTGTTGTAAATGCATTGTCCGACTGGCTGGAGGTAGAGGTATCCCGTGACGGGAAGGTTTACCGGCAGCGGTATGAGCGTGGAAATGTCATGTATGACCTGAAAGTGGTGGGGGAGGCTGAGGGAACCGGAACCAAGGTTACCTTCAAGCCGGATGCAACCATTTTCGATGATGTGATCTATGATTACGATACCCTGAGGATCCGTCTTCGTGAGACTGCATTTCTTACCAAGAATCTGAAGATCACGCTGCAGGATCTCCGTGGGCCGGAGGAGGAGCGTCGAAGCGATTCCTTCCACTACGAGGGAGGGATCAAGGAGTTCGTGGCATATCTGAACCGCCACAAGACCTCCCTCTATGACAAGATCATTTACTGCGAGGGAACCAGGGACGATATCTATGTGGAGGTTGCGCTGCAGCACAACGATTCCTACAATGAAACTGTATACAGCTTTGTAAATAACATCATCACACCGGAGGGCGGTATGCATCTGACGGGCTTCCGTTCGGCTATTACCAAGGTGTTCAATGATTATGCGAGAACGAATAAATTCCTGAAGGAGAAGGACGAGAACCTCACCGGTGATGATCTTCGAGAGGGCCTTACGGCTATTATCTCCATTAAGATCGAGGATCCGCAGTTTGAAGGGCAGACCAAGCAGAAGCTGGGAAATGCACCTGCCCGCTCCGCCGTGGAGTCCGTCATGAACGAACAGTTGGTCTACTTCCTGGAGCAGAATCCTGCCGTAGCCAGAAGTATCATCGAGAAGGCGCTGCAGGCCCAGAAGGCCCGGAATGCTGCCAGAAAAGCGAAGGAAATGATCCGCAAGACGGAGCTCTCCCAGGGCATGGCGCTGCCGGGGAAGCTGGCGGATTGCTCGGATAAGAATCCCAAGAACTGCGAGATCTACATCGTGGAGGGTGATTCTGCAGGCGGTTCCGCAAAGACCGCCCGGAACCGTGCAACACAGGCGATCCTTCCCCTCCGCGGTAAGATCCTGAATGTGGAGAAGGCCAGACTGGATCATATCCTTGAGAATAAGGAGATCCAGGCCATGATCACTGCATTTGGCACGGGAATCCATGATAATTTTGATATCGAGAAGCTTCGCTATGATAAGATCATCATCATGACGGATGCCGATGTGGACGGTGCGCATATCGCAACGCTTCTCCTGACCTTCTTCTACCGGTTTATGCCGGAGCTGATCCGTCAGGGACATGTGTATCTGGCACAGCCGCCGCTGTATCGTCTGGAGAGGAATAAAAAGTTCTGGTATGCCTACAGTGACGATGAACTGTCGAAGATCATCGAAGAGGTGGGCCGTGACCAGCAGAACAAGGTGCAGCGCTACAAGGGTCTTGGTGAGATGGATGCGGACCAGCTCTGGGATACCACCATGGATCCCGAGAAGCGGATCCTGCTGCGTGTGGGCATAGAGGAT
Organism: Eubacterium sp.; assembly: GCA_017437905.1. Taxonomy (GTDB): domain Bacteria; phylum Bacillota; class Clostridia; order Lachnospirales; family Lachnospiraceae; genus Eubacterium_Q. Next base: position 8,346 of record JAFRWY010000015.1, on the reverse strand, counting down.
CATGATGAGTCCGAGGTGGACGTTACATTTAACATCCTGATGGGTGATAAGGTAGAGCCCCGGAAGAAGTTCATCGAAGAAAATGCGAGATTTGTGAAGAACCTTGATATATAGGGTTGAAGGATGGATCCTTGCGAAGTGTATGGAGGATCCCCTGAATCCGAATAAAGTGAGGATGCGAGGTGCGAAGCAGCGTCATACGCCAGGTCCTTGCATGACGCGCTGAACGCGCAGAATGACACTAGGATATCACGAGAATAAAGGATAGGTAAGAATATGGATGACGATAAGATCTTTGATGATGTGCGTGAAGTAGATCTGAAAAAGACCATGGAAACCTCCTATATCGATTATGCCATGAGCGTAATCGCCGCCCGGGCACTGCCGGACGTAAGAGACGGTTTGAAGCCGGTTCAGCGAAGGATCCTGTACTCGATGATCGAGCTGAACAACGGCCCCGACAAGCCGCACCGTAAATGTGCGCGTATCGTCGGTGATACCATGGGTAAATATCACCCCCACGGTGACAGCTCCATCTATGATGCGCTGGTTAAGCTGGCGCAGGAGTGGAATACCCGGTATCCGCTGGTGGACGGTCACGGAAACTTCGGTTCCGTGGACGGCGACGGCGCAGCTGCCATGCGTTATACGGAGGCCCGTCTTACGAAGATGTCCATCGAGATGCTGACGGATATCAGCAAGGATACGGTGGATTTCATCCCGAACTTTGACGAAACCGAGAAAGAGCCTACCGTGCTTCCCAGCCGGTATCCGAATCTGCTGGTGAATGGTACCACCGGTATCGCCGTTGGTATGGCTACCAATATCCCTCCTCATAATCTGAAGGAGGTCATCGATGCGGTGGTGAAGATCATCAACAATCGCATCGATGAGGATCGGGAGACCGAGATCGATGAACTGCTGGATATCGTGAAGGGACCGGATTTCCCCACAGGTGCGGAGATACTGGGACGTGCGGGCATCGAGGAAGCATACCGTACAGGACGCGGCAAGATTAAGGTGCGCGCCATTACGGACATCGAGCCCATGGCCGGCGGTAAGCAGAGGATCGTAGTCACCGAGCTTCCCTACATGGTGAATAAGGCCATGCTCATCGCCAAGATCGCTGAGCTTGTGAAGAATAAAAAGGTGGACGGCATCACGGATCTTCGTGACGAGTCTAACCGGGAAGGCATGCGCATCGTAATCGAGCTTAGGAAGGACTGCAATGCAAATGTCATGCTGAACAACCTGTACCGGCATACCCAGCTGGAGGACACCTTCGGCGTGAACATGCTGGCACTTGTGAAGAATGAACCGAAGGTGCTGTCTCTTCTGGACATGCTGAAGTATTATCTGGAGCATCAGGAGGAGGTTGTTACCCGTCGGACAAGGTACGATCTAAACAAGGCAGAGGAGCGGGCCCACATCGTGGAAGGCCTGCTGATCGCCATTGACAACATCGATGAGGTCATTAAGATCATTCGCGGATCCGAAAATGTGGCTGCTGCCAAGGCTGCATTGATGGAGCGTTTCGGACTGTCCGATGCACAGGCAGGAGCCATCGTAGAGATGCGTCTCCGCCAGCTGACAGGTTTGGAACGGGAGAAGCTGGAAGCAGAGTATAAGGATCTGATGGAGAAGATCGCCGAGTATAAGGCAATCCTGGCGGATCCGAAGAAGCTGCTGGCGGTGATCCGTGAGGAGCTGCTGATCATTTCCACCAAGTTCGGAGATGATCGCCGCACCAGGATCGGTGCGGCCGTGGGCGAGATCATGGATGAGGACCTGATCAAGCGGGAGAATACGGTCATCGCCATGACCCATCTTGGATATATCAAGAGGATGAGTGTATCGAATTTCCGGGCTCAGGGCCGCGGCGGCCGGGGCATCAAGGGTATGCAGACCATCGAGGATGATTATATCGAGGATCTGCTGATGACCACCACCCTGCATTATATCCTGTTCTTTACAAATAAGGGACGGTGCTACCGGCTTCGGGCGTACCAGATTCCGGAGGCAGGACGGCAGGCCCGGGGTACGGCGGTTGTGAACCTGCTGCAGCTGGACGGTGACGAGAAGATCACAGCCATCATCCCCATCAAGGAATACACGGACAGGAAGTATCTTCTGATGGTGACCAAGCATGGTATGATCAAGAAGACGCCGGAATCCGAATATGCCAACATCCGGAAGAACGGACTCATCGCCATAACACTGAAGGATGATGATGAGCTGATCGAAGTGAAGACAACGGACAATACACGGGATATCTTCATGGTATCCAAGAACGGTATGTGCATTCGGTTCAACGACCGGGATGTGCGCAGCACCGGTCGGAGCTCCATGGGAGTTCGGGGTATGAATCTTGGCCTGGGAGACGAGGTCATCGGCATGCAGATGAACACCCAGGGAAAATCCCTGCTCATTGTGACGGAACGAGGCATGGGCAAGCGGACGAAGATCGATGAGTTCTCCGTGCAGAAGCGCGGCGGCAAGGGACTGAAGTGCTACAAGATCACCGAGAAGACCGGTGACCTTGTGGGAGTGAAGGCAGTTAATGATGACCATGAGATCATGATGATCACCACGCAGGGAATCATCATTCAGCTGAAATGCAGTGATATCTCCACCTACAGCCGGATCACCTCCGGCGTGAAGCTGATCCGTCTGGATCAGGGTGAGGACATTACGGTTGCCAGCATCGCTAAGGTAAGGGATGCGGTGGCACAGACCGAGGAGCAGCTCCGGAAGCTGGAAGCCGGCGAAGAGGTGAAGCCGGAGTAAGGTGTCCCGGGACATGGACAATGTTCCTGCCATGAACCCGTGAACGGGCATGGGCGGGATACGTTAAGGGAGGCAGCATGGACGGTTTAAAGGAGAACATAGAAAACCTGACAAATACCAAGAATCTGGAGGATCTGCTGATCGGCATTTCGTACTGGCTTGCCGTGATCGTTGTCGTTCTTCTGATCTTCTATGTGTGCATCAAGGTTTATAATTATGTTCAGCAGAAGAAGTCGAAGAAGCCCTTCAAGGGCAGGGATGACTTCCTCAGTTAACAAAGGATCATTTCAAAAGGAACAGGTAACCATATGCGTGAGATCACGGCGGCGGATATTACGGCCGCAGTTAAAATGATGTGTATCGAGGCAAATCTGACGCTCGCACCGGACATGGTGCGGGCGCTCGGTTCTGCCCGTGACAGCGAGAAATCTTCTCTCGGAAAAAAGATACTGGGACAGCTGCAGGAGAATCTGAAGCTGGCAGGTGAGGAGCAGATCCCCATATGCCAGGACACAGGAATGGCTGTCTTTTTTGTGCGCCTCGGCCAGAAGGTTCATGTGGAGGGCGGCCTTACGGAGGCAATCAATGAAGGCGTCCGCCAGGGTTATACGGAAGGCTATCTTCGGAAATCCGTGGTGGGAGACCCGCTCCGGCGGATCAACACAAAGGATAATACCCCGGCCATCATCCACTATGACGTGGTTCCGGGGGAGGAACTGACCATCACCATCGCTCCGAAGGGCTTCGGAAGCGAGAATATGAGCAAACAGTATATGCTGAAGCCGGCGGACGGTGTCGAGGGTGTGAGAAATGCAGTGCTGAAGACAGTCAGTGAGGCCGGCCCGAATGCCTGCCCTCCCTTCGTGATCGGCGTGGGGATCGGCGGGGATTTTGAACTGTCAGCAATCCTGGCGAAGAAAGCGCTGACCAGATCCGTGGAGGTACGGAGCAGTCTGCCCCACATCCGTCAGCTGGAGGCGGAGCTTCTTACGGCCATCAACCATCTGGGGATCGGTCCCGCGGGACTGGGGGGTCGGAATACGGCGCTGGCGGTGAATATCGAGACCTACGCAACCCACATCGCAGGACTTCCGGTGGCGGTGAATATGTGCTGCCACGTAAACCGTCATGTGACGGCCAGTCTTTGATGGTGCTCAGGACGACAGGAGGATATCATTCCGACGAGCGAAGCGAGGAAGAATCCCGTCACTTAGGATACAGGAGAAAAGACTATGGAAACAGCTTTAACGGTTCCGGCTTCGCGGGAAGAACTCTGCGAACTCCGGGCAGGAGATTATGTATATATCACGGGAACCATTTATACTGCGCGGGATGCAGCCCATAAGCGGCTGTATGAAAGCCTGACGCAGGGGGAGGACATCCCCATTTCACTGGATGGAACGTTTCTTTATTACCTCGGGCCGACTCCCGCAAGAGAGGACCAGGTGATCGGTTCCGCAGGCCCGACCACCTCCAGCCGCATGGATAAGTACACGCCGCTGCTGCTCCGGAAGGGGCTGGCGGGCATGATCGGCAAGGGAAAGCGCTCCGAAGAGGTGCGAAGGACCATCGTGGAACAGCGGGCGGTTTATTTTGCTGCGGTGGGCGGCGCGGGCGCCCTGCTGTCCAAATGCATCAAATCGGCGGAAGTGGTTGCCTATGACGACCTCGGTACCGAGGCAATCCGTAGGCTCCGGGTGGAGCGGCTTCCGGTGATCGTGATCATCGACAGCAACGGAAATAATCTGTATGAGTCGGCGGTGCATGATTATCTCGAAAAATATGAGGGAATCAGCGGATAAGAAGAACCGGCAAAGTGATCGGAATTATGGCAGAAAAAAAACGTAAGAAAAGAAAGAAAATGAATAAACAGAAGCTGGTACTTCTCCTCAGCCTGCTGGGTATCGTGGCTGCGGTGGGGATCGGCTTCGGGATCTTTGCCTTCTTCGGACGGGGTTCCGTGACCATCGGCGGTGCGATCCGCGGGTATTTCAAGGCCATTGAAGCGGAGGATGTGGACCGTTACATCCGGCTCTGTTATCCTTCGGTTTGGTCGGACAACTATCAGCCCCGGGGAGAGGATGTGGATCTTTCCCTGCTGGTGGAGGCGGTCTTTGCACGGCAGTCCGGGACGAAGGTGGAGGAAGTGACCATCGAGCGGGAGGAGAAGCTGGAGGATGTGTTCGTCCGGCGGATCGAGAACAAGGTGAAGGAGATCTACAACGTGGATCTCAGCCTGTCCGCCGTGTACCGGGTGTATTTCACGCTGAAGGTAAGCTACATTTCCAACGGAGAAGAGGTGACCTACACAGGAGAACCCATTTCCAGATATATATACAAATATAAAGGAAAATGGTACTATCTGGCGGATGCACTGCTTCTGGTGGATATGGATATCGAGGAATAGATCTATACGAAAAACACCATTTCATGTAAGCATGAAGTGGTGTTTTTTGTATATACGGTTTATAGCGGAATGCGGTTTCGCAATCTGTGCCGGTCCGCGATCGTTTTCATAACCTGGCCGGTTTGCGATCGTTTTCATAACCTGTGCCGGTCCGTGGCCGCTTTCGTACCCGGATCTTATCGCGTGCCGAAAATGCGGTCTCCCGCGTCGCCGAGTCCCGGGCAGATGTAGGCGTGTTCATTCAGGCACCGGTCCAGGTTGCCCACATAGATATCGATATCCGGATGGGCCTTAGCCAGTCGTTCCAGGCCCTCGGGAGCGGCGATGATGCACATGAACTTGATATTCTTACCGCCATGCTCTTTGATAAAATTCACTGCAGCCACGGCAGATCCGCCGGTGGCCAGCATCGGATCCAGAACCACAACCAGACGCTCTTCGATGGGATCCGGCAGTTTGCAGTAGTATTCATGGGGTTCGTGGGTCTCCGGATCGCGGAACAGACCGATGTGTCCCACCTTCGCCGAAGGCACCATGGCATGGATCCCGTTAACCATACCCAGGCCGGCACGCAGGATGGGCACGATGGCCAGCTTCTTTCCGTCGATCACCGGAGTGATGCAGGTCTCTATGGGAGTTACCACCTCCTGATCCCGAAGGGGCAGGTCCCGGAGGGCCTCAAAGGCCTCCAGCATGGCAATCTCTTCCACAAGACTGCGGAACTTCGAGGTGGGTGTATCTTTGTCGCGGAGCAGGGAGATCTTGTGCTTGATCAGGGGGTGATCCATGATGTATATATTTTCGTAATTCTGATAGCTCATACCGACTCCTCCTTGTTGTCTACAGATATATTTTTCGAACAATGGTTTCACGCAGCCGGTCCGGCAGGAAGCGTACCATCTGCACAACAGCCTTGTACTTTACGCCTGCGGTAACCTTTGAGGGCGGGTTCTTGGCAACTGCCATGCGGAGCGCGAGTCTTGCGATCTGATAGGGGCTGTCCCCGTTCCGCTCATCATTTTCCATCTGGCCGACTGCCTTCTCGATGGCCTCGTTGTAGGGAGAGCCCTCCTTGTAGTAGGTTTTCCGGCAATCAGTGAAGCCGGTCTTCGTGTCTCCCGGCTCGATGATGCAGGCGTTGATCCCGAAGGGCTGAACCTCCAGACGGAGGGCATCCACCAGCGCCTCCAGAGCATATTTACTGGAGGAATAATGGCTTTGCATGGGAATGGAGATCCGTCCCGCAACGGATCCGATCACGATGATCCGGCCTTCTCCGGCTGTCCGCATTACGGGCAGGATCGCCTGGCAGGAGCGGATCACGCCGAAATAGTTGACCTCCATCTGCTGCTTCGCGTAGTCCAGGGGCGTGTCCTCGATAGAGCCCGCAACGCCCATACCGGCAGCCAGGACCGCGATATCGATCCGGGGCATGTCCTTGATCACATGCTGGATCGAAGCCGTCTTGGTTACGTCCATCCGGCGGAGCGTGAGGCTGCCGCCGCCGGGGAACTTCTTCGTCCCCTCCGGACAATTGCGGGACACACCCACGACCTGACAGCCGCAGTGTGCAAATGCAAGCGCACAGGCTTTGCCGATCCCACTGGAGGCGCCTGTGACAAGGACGGTTTTTCCTTTTAATTGCGTAAGTTTCATATGAATTCTCCGTATGAAATAGATTTAATTCCCGATCGTGAGACCCGGCGCGGAACCCGGGTCAGTTTTCGCTGACAACATTCCGACGGTAGTCCCATGGCTATTATATCATAGATTATACGGAAGGGAAAAAGATATTGCATTTTTCACCTGTTTGCTCTCTTCTTATGTGCGATCATGGCAGGGTCCGATGTCGCATGGGAAGCGACCATCCGCAGCCGGAAAAAGGCTATAGTTACCTCAGAACAAAGAAATCGGCCACGGAAAGTGGCCGGATCGAAAAGGAGGTAACACATATGAAGAAGGGATATACGGAGATCGTTTTTATTCTGGACAGAAGCGGTTCCATGGCAGGGCTGGAAGCCGACACCATCGGCGGTTACAACGCCATGCTGGAGAAGCAGAAGAGGGAGGAGGGGCAGGCCGTCATTTCCACTGTACTCTTTGATGATAAGATCGAGATCCTGCATGACAGGATGCCGCTGGAGTATGCGAAACCGATCACACATAAGGAGTATTACGTTCGCGGATGTACGGCGCTGCTGGATGCCGTCGGCGGATCCATCCGTCACATCAAAAATGTACATAAATACGCGCGTCCGGAGGATGTGCCGGAGAAAACGCTTTTCATCATCACCACGGACGGCATGGAAAATGCAAGCCGGGAGTTCACCTACAGCAAGGTGAAGGAGCTGGTGGAAAAGCAGAAGAAGAAGCAACACTGGGAATTTGTGTTCCTCGGTGCAAATATCGATGCGGTAGAGGTTGCAGGCCGGTTCGGCGTGGACCGGATCCGGGCAGTCCGCTACGAATGCGACAGCGAAGGCACCGCACTGAATTTCAGTGTAATGTCCCGGATGGTTTCCTGCGCGAGATGCGCGCCAACCGGAGCGGCCATGCAGGAAGCCTTTGAGAGCGATGAAATGCTGGCACCGATCAAGAGGGATTACGAACGGCGGCACAGAAAGTAGATATTTTGTCCCGACATTCCCCGTGACAGGAGGGGAAAATGGTCGAGAGACCGGCATTTACGGCTCCGCCTTCGTGATAGAAGACCGGCGGGGAGACTCCCCGTCGGTCGATTTACGGTATACGTGTGGATAATACTTGACAGTTCGGGTGGTATTTGATATTATTATTAGGCGCTTAAATGCGCGATAACTGATGAAGTCACTGGTTTCGTGGCATGCGAAGCCTTGGTGAGGGATTCAGGCACTGGAGATGTACTCAAGTGGCTGAAGAGGCGCCCCTGCTAAGGGTGTAGGTCGGGGAACCGGCGCGAGGGTTCAAATCCCTCCATCTCCGCTATCTGAAAAATGAAGGGATGACCTTTCCTAAGGCCGGCCTCATTCAGATAAACTATATTCCTCGATAGCTCAATGGTAGAGCACTCGGCTGTTAACCGAGTTGTTGTAGGTTCGAGCCCTACTCGGGGAGCTAGCGTTATTCTGCTTCGCAAAATAACGCCCAGTGTACGCATCGTTCCGCCTTCCGCT
>JAFRWY010000130.1 GCA_017437905.1 Eubacterium sp. | reverse complement strand
GTTTATCCTGAGCCAGGATCAAACTCTCAAATAAAATTTGTTTGTTTGTAATCCTTGGATCATAAATCGCTGTGCGATTTTGACAATCCTGTAATTACTGTTTTTAAAAAGGATTTTCATCCGAAAAATAATTTAAAAGAATTTTTCGGGGTTGCTATGGTATTAAATTGTGAAAGAGCAATATAAAAGCCGCCGCTTGGTGTCCGTCTGCGTTGCTTTTTCGTGCGACAGCTTTTATATATTACCACCGGTCCCCACATGTGTCAACCGTTTTTTTTATTTTTTTTCAAGATGCCATAATAATGGAATGAATGACAGAAATCCGTCAGAATGACGGGGTTTTCTACCAGGATCCGCCGCCTCCGCCTCCGGAACCACCGCCGGAGAAGCCGCCTCCCGAGAAACCGCCGCCTCCGCCTCCGCCGGAACTCTCCGACGGACTGGAGGTCATGGCACGATTCGCCGTGGCCATGGTGCGGTCCATGGAGTCGCCGAAATCATGGATCCCGTAATAGGGACCGTAATACCAGTAAGGCGCTTCCATATTGATGGCTTCGAATTTACTGATCCATTTATCCGAAACTCCCAGCACATAGGTGTAGGGAAGGATCTTGTAGAAATACTGCGGGTCCTCCATGACCAGCTGCTCCAGCTGCTGCTTCTCCGCCACCTCGAGGAAGTTGCGGAAGCCTTCCAGCCGTCCCAGCATTTCAATCCCGAAGGGGGTTCGCTTCGGCATGAACACAAAGCAGATGATCATACCTATGATACATGCAACGCCAACGAAGAATCCTGCCATATGGAAGGTATTCTCCTCCAGCAGCGGAATGAGAAGTGCTACCAGCGGAATAACGCCGAAGGCCAGTCCGAAACCCACCGCAATGATCGACGGGAGCAGGGTCCCCTTCTTTTGTTTTCCCTTCCGGCGTCCCTTGCCTTTTCCTCCCAGGATCGTACCGAAACAGATTCCGAACCCGATGATCGGGAAGATCACGATCGCCAGCGTAGCCGGCATGTCGTAGGTAAGGATCGGAGGAATGCAGATCAGTACTGCGGATGCAAGGATCATCAGCATGATCAGCGCGGATTTGCCGCCGGTATTATTTTCAAAAAGCTTCTTCGACTTCTCCCTCTCTTTTTTCATGATGGAATTGGTCGTTGTATAGAAGCTGTCATAGAGCTGTCCGGCCGTAACGCTCCTTAAAGCTCCCTCCTTCTTCTTCACGCCCTTGAACAGGTCCGTCATAAAGGTCTTCTCATTCGGATCCGTCCCGTCATAGGCCCGGGCCTCTATGATCCGGAAGGTCTTCTTCTTTCGGAAGACTCCCTTCTCTTCTGTCTCTTCAATCTGCAGATATCCCTGATTTGCCAGATAGATCAGCAGCGAGGTTACATCCTGCGAACCGACCTCTCCCCTGTAATAATATCCCGCATCCAGACTGTTGATGCCATCCGGAGGATAGAATTCCACCGTCTCCACCACCATGTCATCCCGGCCGAATTTGAACCAGAGGAACAGGGAAATGAGCAGGAACAGGATCGGCAGTCCGAAACAAATGATGTCCAGAACCCTGTTCTCAAACCCGGCGTCCACAAAGTAACCCTCCGGCAGTTCTGTCCGGACGGTCAGCGCCTGACCCGGCTCCAGGATCCCGTTATAGTTTCCGGTGATCGTCAGCCCGTTCACCTTCCAGGTAACGCCTGTGCTGTCAGCGGATCTTGCCCAGCCGGCAGAGAATCCCAGTTTGGTCTCATCAAAGTCCTTCGGCATCTCAATGGTAAATGTGATGCCTCCGATGGGACTTGTCCACTCCGAGCCCACCAGATTGTAATAATACTCATCCTTTCCTTCCAGCGGATCCTTGCCCAGTTTATAGGTATAACTGATGGTATAGTTGTGCTCTCCGGTCACTGTCCGGTCCGCATCTCCGATCCGGATCTTCAGGTTGTCACTTTCCGTCTCCGTCTCGTAATTCTCACTTACGGAAATATCCTTCACCTTCGCCCGGTTGTTGGTGGTGGTCCCGTCCATCCGCCTTACCGTATTCCTGAGCGGCAGCGTCCGGTAGATTCCGTGTCTGGGCTCGTTGAACCACACCGTCAGCTTCTCGGTGATCTCCATTTCATTATTTTCTTTCAGTTTTACATGGATGTCATAGGCATCGATCACGTAATCGCGGCTTTTGTACTTCTCCACCTTGCTGGGTACAGTTTCCGTTTCGTCCGCCGTATCCTCATCGGCCACAGAAAGTACCTCCCCCGCGCCCGGTGCCCATCCCACGACAGCAGACAGCACCTCCTCCGTGCCTGTCACCTTTTCTTCTGCCGCATACACCGGCAGGCAAAGCCACATGGCCGCCAGAAAAATCACTACAGGAAGCAGCGCGATCAAAAGCGTCCGCTTCTCTTTTTTCATATTCAGACTACCCTTACAAACCATTCCGGAGCCCCCTCCTTCAACAACGGGAATGTGTCCTCCATAAATCCGAAAACATTTTTCGTATCACATTTAGAATCTCCGCCAACGGCAGTTTCCGTCTCTACAGTTTTACCTGCACATCCGAGCGCCGTATTGCTTCCGCCTCGTACATTTCCCGGGAAGAGAAACCGAACATCTTCGCGAAGAGCATTCCCGGAAATGTCTCGACCTTCGTGTTAAGCATCCGCACGGTTCCGTTGTAGTACTTCCTGGACTGGGCGATCTCATCCTCCACCTGATAAAGGGCCGATGCCAGCTGCAGGAAATTGTCGCTGGATTTCAGATCCGGATATTCCTCAGCCACGGCCACCACCTGGCCCAGATTCTTCGACAGTTCGGTATTCGTCCGGATCTTATCCGCATCCGAAAGCCCCTCATATGCCCGGTTCCGGAGCATGGCGATCTGTTCCAGCGTGCCTCTCTCGTGCGCCATATATCCCTTCACGGTATCCACCAGTTTCGGGATCAGTTCCCAGCGTTTGACCAGATAAATATCCATGGTGGAAAAAGCTTCATCCACCTTCTTATTCAGCCGGACGAAACGGTTGTAATTCGCGATGCAGATGATCAGAAGCAACAGGAGTACTCCTCCGCCGATTGCTATATATATCCACATATTTTTCCCTCCACATCATTCTTTTTAGAACAGTTTGTTCTGTATCACAGGAGAACAAAACGTTCTATGTGATAATTCCGAATCATACATTAAGGAGAATTCCATGAAATATCAGCGACTCCAGGACCTGCGCGAAGACAACGATATGACCCAGGCTGAATTCAGCGAGATCCTGCATGTATCACAACGGGCTTATTCTTATTATGAAACCGGGACACGTCAGCTTTCCGCGGAAATGCTGATCCGCATCGCGGAATACTACAAGACCAGCGTGGATTATCTTCTGGGTCTTACCGACGAGAAGAAACCGTATCCCAGAAAGAATGATCCGAAGAATCCCTCTTTCTAAGCGGTATAACCCGTCTCAAAATGCGTAAACGGGTCTTTACGAAGCGTCCTCCATGTTGGCCAGCTTCGCTGCCTGGTCTGCCGCCGTCAGCGCGTCCACAAATTCATCCAGATCTCCGTTCAGAACGTTCTCCAGCTGGTAGCTGGTGAGCTTGATCCGGTGATCCGTCACGCGTCCCTGGGGGAAGTTGTAGGTACGGATCTTCTCGGACCGGTCGCCGGTTCCGATCTGGCTTCTTCTGGCCGCAGCCTCGGCATCGTGTGCCTTCTGCAGCTCAATATCGTACAGCTTGGTCCTAAGCAGTGCAAATGCTTTCGCACGGTTCTGGATCTGGGACTTCTCTGTCTGACTGTAGATCACGATTCCCGTAGGGATATGGGTAAGACGTACTGCGGAATCGGTGGTGTTGACACACTGACCGCCATTTCCGGAAGCGCGCATAACATCGATCCGGATATCCTTCTCATCGATCTGCACGTCCACATCCTCTGCCTCCGGCATGATCGCAACCGTTGCCGTAGAGGTATGGATCCGTCCGCCGGACTCCGTCTCGGGCACACGCTGTACCCGGTGCACGCCGGACTCGTATTTCAGCTTGGAATACGCGCCTTTTCCCGTTATTTCGAAGACCACTTCCTTGAAGCCTCCGATGCCCGTCTCGGTTCCGGAGGTGATATTTGTCTGCCACCGGAAATGATCCGCGTACTTCTGATACATACGGAAAAGTTCGCCTGCAAAAAGCGCAGCCTCGTCTCCGCCGGCACCTGCACGGATCTCCACCACAACGGACTTGTCATCATTTTCATCCTTGGGAAGCAGAAGGACCTTCAGATCATGCTCGCAGGCCTCGATCCGCTTCTTTGCGTCGGACAGTTCTTCACGGGCCAGTTCCTTCATTTCCTCATCGGATTCTTCATCGATCAAAGCCAGGCTGTCTTCCACATCCTGCTTTGCCTGCTTATATTCCTGATACTTTTCAACCACCGGAGCGATATCGCTCTGCTCCTTCATCAGCTTCTTGAAGCGTGCCTGGTCGTTCACCACGTCCGGCTGCGACAGCTCCTCCTGGATGGCTGCAAGTTTTTCTACCAATTCTTCCAAACGGTCGAACATTTTTCGTTCCTCCCTTATTTCGATTCAGTACTGTTTATATTATTTTCTCGATTGTTTCCTTCTACATTAAGATCCTCCGAACCATATGAAGAGCATCCGCTCCATATGATGAGCATCCGTTCCGTATGAGATCCTTCGCTTCGCTCAGGATGACACGGGGCACGTCATCTATGGGCAGTCACCACACGGTCAAGTCCGGCCAGATCCTTTGAGACCTCAACCTTCCCGAAGCCTGCCGCCCTGAGAAGCTCCGGCACCGCCTCACCCTGATCATATCCGATCTCCAGAACCAGATATCCGTCAGGTTTCAGGTAGGTCTTTGCTTCCGCCGCGATCCTTCGGTAGAAGGACAATCCGTCTCCCTCGTCCGTCAGCGCCAGCCGGGGATCATGATCCCGGACCTCCGGCATAAGATCCTCCATCTCGGAGACAGCTATATACGGCGGATTCGAAATGATCAGATCAAAGCGCTGTCCCTCCAGCGCCTCGAAGAGATCCGAAGCGATCACCTCCACATTGTCGCAGAGCACCTTCACCGATTCGCCGAAATCCCCATCATAACCGCGTTCGATCTCCATATTTTCCTTTGCCAGCGAAAGCGCCTCCGGAGAAATGTCCGTCAGCACCCCGGTATCCGTAAAACCGCTCCGATACCGGCGCCGCCAGAAGCTGATCCCGATGCATCCGCTGCCGGTGCATAGATCCAGAAAACGGATCTTTCTGTCCGGCGCCACATCCAGTGCCTTCTGTACCACGCATTCCGTATCATACCGGGGGATCAGAACCCCCTCCCGGGTATGGAAGGGATAACCGAAGAAATTCATATTCCCGATGATATGCTGAAGAGGGACCCTCTTCTCCCGAAGAGCGAGCAGATTCAGATATTCCTCTTCCTGCTCCGGAGTCATCGGATCCCGGCCGTTCCCGAAATACCTTTTCTTACACACAAACTCCAGCAGCTCCGTGGCGTCAAAATCATAATCCGGGACACCTGCCTTGAACAGAAGGTTCGCCCCTGTATCTTTTGCTTCATGCAGATTCATATCCGTCACCCGTGAACCCTTGCCGTTTCCGTCTGCAGGCCTTATTTCTCAAAGGAATGATTCCGTACACATTCCACATATTCCTGCACGTTGATCACCTTTTCCACGGCAGCGATGGCCACCTCCGCCATGGACAGATCCGGCTCTTTTGTAGTCAACCGCTGCACCCAGAGACCCGGAGCGGAAAGCACCCGGGAGCATGCATTTTCATGCCGTCCCGCATACTGAAGCACTTCGTAGGAAATGCCGGCGATCACCGGAATCAGAAGGATCCGGGACAGAAGCCGGAGCCACATAACGTCGGTCCGGACGAACATGAACACTATGATGCTGATGATCATCACGATAAATACGAAGCTGGTTCCGCACCGTTTATGGAAACGGGTATGCTTCAGTACATTTTCCGGTGTCAGGTCATCGCCTGCCTCCAGACAGTTGATGGTTTTATGCTCTGCACCGTGATACATAAAGGTGCGTTTGATATCCTCCATGCGGGAGATCAGCGCGATATATAAGACGAAGATCAGCAGCCGGAGGATGCCCTCCGCCAGATTGGCAACCCACTGATATTCCGTCACCTTCAGCAAAAGTCCTGCCAGATAGGAAGGAAGCAGTACGAAAAGGCCGATGGCAAATGCCAGGGAAATGATCAGTGTCCACACAAGGTACCCCTTGCCGCCTTCCTTCTCTTCTTTCTTCTCCGAATCCTTCTTCGCTGCGGATTCCTGCCGGTCTTTACCCGCCGCTTCGCCGGATGCAGCAGAGTCCTGCCGATCCACGCTATTCGCCCCGTCGGTTGCAGCAGACTCCTTTCGCTCTTTGCTCACCGCTCCGTCAGATGCTGCGGATTCCTGCTTCTCTCCGGCTTTCGATTTCTTCGCCTTCTTTGAATCCGCCTTCTTCGAATCCGCCTTCTCTTCTTCCTCTTCCTCCTCCGCAAAATACTCCGAGGAGTTCATCAGGGTCTTGATCCCGATATAGAGGGACTCGATAAAGTTGATCACGCCCCGGACGATGGGCACTTTATTCAGTTTCTTCTTTTCACTGAAGGAGCGGTAGGGTGTCACCTCCACCGCGATCTCGCCGTCCGATTTGCGGACTGCCAGCGAGTAGCTGGCCGGTCCACGCATCATAATGCCTTCCAGGACAGCCTGTCCTCCGATCCGAACCTGTTTCATAATCTTATCCCTGTTTTCAAATATTTATAAAAATGCAGAAAAAGGCTGAGACCTTCAAGTCCCAACCTTTTTTCGCGAGCTCTATATCTGCTACTGAACGCCGTACTTCTTGTTGAACTGATCGATACGTCCACGCGCCTTAGCTGCCTTCTGTGTACCTGTATAGAAGGAATGGCACTTGGAGCAGATTTCCACGTGGATTTCCTTGCTTGTGGAACCTGTTACGAACTCATTTCCGCAGTTGCAGACAACCTTTGCCTGATAATAATCCGGATGAATTCCTTCTCTCATAGTCTTACTCTCCTTTTCCATAAGGAACGGGTCCTTTTCGTTCCCGAATCCTGATCCTATATAGGACTCTATATACCGCACGGATGGGCATACCTCGATCCTATACCAGCAACGTTCTGTATTGTAACACAGGCTTTTCCGAATTGCAAGCCTTTTTTATCGCAGGTTTCTGCCGAAGACCTTCCTTGCATACTCAAGGAATTCCAGGTTGTTCCGGGTGCGTCCGAAGAGCTTGATGATCTCCTCCGTTGCTTCCTCCGCCTTGGTTCCACGCAGCTGCTGGTGCAGCATATCCAGTACTTCTCTCTCATCATTTGAAAGAAGCAGATCATCCCGCCGTGTACCGGACTTTGCGATATCAATGGCCGGGAAGACTCTCCGCTCCGACAGGCTCCGGTTCAGCACCAGTTCCATGTTGCCGGTTCCCTTGAATTCCTCGAAGACCACATCATCCATGCGGCTGCCGGTCTCGATCAGGGCTGTCGCCAGGATTGTCAGGCTGCCTCCCTCCCTCATATTCCGGGCCGCTCCGAAGAACTTCTTCGGCATATGCAGCGCCGCAGGGTCAAGACCGCCGGACAGGGTCCGGCCGCTGGGGGTGACCGTCAGGTTATAGGCCCTCGCCAGACGGGTCAGGCTGTCCAGCAGGATCACAACATCCTTGCCGGATTCCACCATACGCTTCGCCCGTTCGATCACCATTTCCGAAACCCTTTTGTGATGCTCCGGAAGCTCGTCAAATGTAGAGTAGATCACCTCCGCATTTTCCGCCACGATGGACTCCTTAATGTCCGTTACTTCTTCGGGGCGCTCATCGATCAGCAGTACCAGCAAATGGATCTCCGGGTACGCCACACTGATCCTTTTGGCAACCTGCTTCAGCAGTGTGGTCTTTCCTGCCTTCGGCGGGGAGACGATCATGCCGCGCTGTCCCTTTCCGATGGGGGAGAAAAGATCCACGATCCGGAGGGATACTGGGGCTCCGGTATAATCCAGACGGATCCGGTTCTCCGGGAAGATGGGTGTCAGTGTTTCAAAGGGCTTCCGCTTTGCGATCTCCGACGGAACCATCTTGTTCACGCTCTCGATATAAAGCAGGGCCTGGAATTTTTCGTTCGGCTGCATCCGCTTCCGGATCGGGCCTGACACGATATCTCCGGTTTTCAGTCCGAACTTACGGATCTGGGCCGGGGATACGTAGATATCTCTCTCGCCGGGCATATAATTATCACTCCGGATGAATCCGAAGCCTTCTGCCATAACCTCCAGGATCCCGTCAGCACGGTTGCCCGCATCCAGCAGCGGATTGTATTCCTGGCCGTCATAGATCTGTCCGGCCTCCTGCTGGGTATTTCTCTGACCTTCAGCCCCGGCTGTCTGTGGGGGCTGTGCCCCGGCCTGGTTCTGTGCGGATTGTGCAGCCCCTGCGTTGCCGGCGGGATCTGCTGTCCGTGCCGTCTGGGCAGGACGTGCTGCCGCCTGATTCGGTACGGACTGGGCAGCACCTGCGTTGCCGACGGCTTCCGCTGTCCGGGTGGTCTCTGCTGTCCGTGCCATCTGGGCAGGACGTGCCGCCGCCTGATTCGGTGCGGACTGGGCAGTCCCTGCGGTGCCGGCGGGCTCTGCTGTCCGACCACCCCGGGCCTGGCGTGCTGCCGGCGTCTGGGACGAACGGGTCCTTGACGTTCCTGCCGTGCGACCCTTCCCTGTCCTTGCGGGACGTCGGGAATCTCCGGAAGGCCTTGGCGCCGCATCTCCTTCTCCCGCTTCCTGCGCAGTTTCTGCCTTTACCGGTGCAGAGGTGTTCGCCGGTGCGGTTCCTGCACTCTCCGATACAGCGCCTGTCTTTGCCGGTGCGGACTCCGCTTCGGCAGACTCCGGACGGCGCATCATTTTCTCAACATTTTCCAGCAGCTGAACCAGTTCCTGCTTCCGCATACCGGATACATTCCGAATCCCTTTCTCCTTCGCGATCTCGCGAAGTTCTGCGATGGTTTTCGCTTTATAATCCATAGACTCTCTCCTTTTCTGTACCAAAACAAAAGGTCTGTAGCCTTAATCTTTCATTCACATGTCACTTATCCGGGAACATCCGCGATAATCGCGGCAATTTCGATTGAAATTGCTGATAACACCGTCAGTATAACATACTCTTTTTTGAAAATCACGCGTTTTTTCTTTCGTTCTTGCAATTTTCTCTGCGGTGGGTTATCCTTATACTGCACATTTCCCCCGTAACCATAAGGGTTTCGGGGCACCGAGAAAATGAAAAGGAAGGACGTAACGTGGACAGCTTATTCCTTTACAAGATCATCATCCTGTATATGCTGGACCGGATCGATGAATATACGCTTACGAACACGCAGCTCTCCAGTTTCATCCTGGACCGGGGCTATACAACCATGTTCAATATCCATGAGGCCCTGAGCGAGATGATCGATTCCGGGTTCATATCCGTCAGCACCATCCGCGATACACAGCATTATAAGATCACGAATCTGGGGGAGGAAGCACTCTTCTATTTCGAGAACCGGCTTCCGAATCCCATCAAGCAGGACATCCTGGACTACTTCAAGGAAGAGAAGATCAATCTGAAAAATGAGTCCGAGATCTACGCCGACTACTACCCGAATGACAATCAGGAGTACACCGTGGAATGCATCATCAAGGAGCGGAAGGATACGCTGCTGGATCTTAAGTTCAACGTACCTACCCGCGGACTGGCGGTTTCCATCTGCGATAACTGGCGGGCCAAGAGCACGGAGGTGTACGGCTATCTGATGAACGAACTGGCTGCAAATCCGGATCAGGAACACCCGCAGGAATAAATCCGGGTACCGGCCGGTCCGGTGATCACGGAGGAACGAAATCTCCCCCTCCCGACCATCCGATCGAAGGGACGGACATTCCTGCCGGAGTATCGCCCGTGAGGCACCCGTAACACACATAAAGAAGGAAGGCACATCTGCCGTGTAAACACAGGTAGAAGTGCCTTCCTTTTTTGGTTGATCCGACCTCAGACGGACCCTCTGCAAATTACATGGTCCCGAAAGTCTTCCTGACCGTGTGTATGCAGATCATAACTCTTCTATTCCTCTATTCCTCCCGGGCGATCTCCGTCTCCATCAGTGCGAGGATCTCCTCCCGCCCCTGCTTCGTTACCGCCGAATAGGGGATAACCGTAACGTCCTTATCACATCCCAGGGTTGTCCGGATCAGCTTCACCTGCTTATCCTTCTGGCTCCGGTTGATCTTGTCCAGCTTTGTGGCGATGATCACCGGGGTAAAACCGTTGGCGGTGACCCATTCGTACATCTGCTTATCATTTGCCCCGGGCTCATGCCGGATATCGATCAGCAGAAAGACCAGCCGGAGGGTGGGACTTTTCGTCAGATACCGCTCGATCATCTTCCCCCATTTGGCTTTCTCCGCTTCCGAAACCTTCGCAAAGCCGTATCCCGGAAGATCCACGAAATAAAACTCCTGATTGATCCGGTAGAAGTTGATGGTCTGGGTCTTCCCCGGCTGTCCCGAGGTTCTGGCCAGATTCTTCCGGTTCATCAGTCCGTTGATCAGGGAGGACTTTCCCACATTTGATTTCCCGGCAAAAGCAAACTCCGGAGCATCATGCTCCGGAAGTTTACTTGTCACGCCGCATACTGTCTCCAGTTCCGCATGCTTTATGATCATGATTATGCCTTTCTCTTGGACGTGTCCGCCTGACGGACTCTGCTTCTGTGCGTCTTCGGCTGACTTCTCTGGGTCACCTCCGGATCCGCGCCTTCCGTGATGGTCTCTTTGGTAATGAGACAGCTCTGGATCATATCATCCGAGGGGATCTCATACATGAGGTTCATCATGGATTTCTCCAGGATCGCACGCAGACCCCGGGCACCGGTATTCCGGGCCATGGCTTCCTTGGCGATCTCCCGAAGGGCATCCTCCGTAAAGGAAAGCTCCACGTCATCCAGCTCGAACAGCTTCTGATACTGCTTGGTGATGGCGCTCTTCGGCTTGGTCAGGATGTTCACAAGGGCATCCTCGTCCAGCTGATCGAGGGTTACGATCACCGGAACACGGCCCACGAACTCGGGAATGATGCCGTACTTCACGAAATCCTGCGGCTGCACTTCCTTGAACACCTCGCCGGTATCTCCCAGCTTCTTATCCTCAATATCCGCATTGAAGCCGATGGACTTCTTACCGATCCGGTTCTCGATCACCTTATCCAGTCCGTCAAATGCACCGCCGCAGATGAACAGGATATTTGTGGTATCGATCTGGATCAGCTCCTGCTGCGGATGCTTCCGTCCGCCCTGGGGCGGTACCGAAGCGATGGTTCCTTCCACAATCTTCAGGAGTGCCTGCTGTACGCCCTCACCGGATACATCGCGGGTGATGGACACATTTTCACTCTTCTTCGTGATCTTATCGATCTCGTCGATATAAACGATACCCTTCTCGGCACGTTCGATATCATAATCCGCCGCCTGGATCAGCTTCAGCAGGATGTTCTCCACATCCTCACCTACATAGCCGGCCTCAGTCAGCGTGGTGGCATCCGCGATGGCAAAGGGTACATTCAGCAGCTTCGCCAGCGTCTGAGCCAGATACGTCTTACCGGAACCGGTGGGACCTGCCATGATGATGTTACTCTTCTGCAGCTCCACATCGAAGGTCCGGTCTGACAGAACTCTCTTATAATGATTGTAAACAGCGACGGACAGCGCTTTCTTCGCATCCTCCTGTCCGATGACATACTCATCCAGGAAGGCCTTGATCTCCTTCGGTTTCAGGAGATTGATCTCACCGTCGCCCTGATCCTTCGCATTGTCGTCCTCAATGATCTCCATGCAAATGTCGACGCACTCGTCACAGATGTACACACCCGGACCTGCGATCAGCTTCCGCACCTGATTCTGGGACTTGTTACAGAAGGAACATCTGACCATCTTATCTTCGTTTCGATTCGACACGTTCTACCCCTTTTTGTCTGTAAGTGACATGCCTGCCGCACGGGACAGGTCCTGGCACCCGTTATTTACGATTTGTAACAACCTTATCGATCAGTCCGTATGCACATGCCTCTTCTGCAGTCTTCCAGTTATCACGCTCGCAGTCCACTGCCAGCTCTTCCACGGACTTGCCGCAGTTCTCCGCCATGATCCGGTACAGATTCTGCTTGGTTCTCTGCATATGCTCTGCAGCGATCTGCATATCGGTGGCCTGACCCTGCATACCGCCCAGCGGCTGATGGATCATGATCTCGGCATTGGGAAGTGCGAAACGCTTGCCCTTCGCACCGCTGGAAAGCAGGAACGCTCCCATGCTGGCTGCCATACCCACGCAAATGGTGGACACGTCACATTTGATATAGTTCATGGTATCGTAGATCGCCATGCCCGCGGTTACGGAACCGCCCGGGCTGTTGATGTACAGATTGATATCCTTCGTGGAATCCTCGGACTCCAGGAACAGCAACTGTGCTACGACCAGACTGGCGGTCACATCATTTACCTCATCCCCGAGGAAAATGATACGCTCCTTCAAAAGTCTGGAATAGATGTCATAGGCTCTCTCGCCACGACTGCTGGTCTCTATGACTGTAGGTACTAATGCCATGCTGCACCCCCTTCTTGTATTCTCCGTTCTTGCGGCTGCATATGCCGCCCGGCAGGATACTGATTACTCAGCGTCTGCCTTCTCTTCCTTCTTCGGCTCAACTTCCTTAGCATTCTCAGCCAGGAACTTCACTGCCTTGCGGTTCTTCAGATCACGGCGTACGGAATCCAGTTCCTTCTCACCTACCAGCTCCTTGAACTTGTCAACTTCCATCTGGTAAGCTTCCGCCATCTTCTTCATCTCTTCATCGACTTCTTCGTCGGTCACTTCGAACTTCTCAGCCTCTGCAACCGCCTCAACAACCAGGCTGGACTTGATCCGTGTGATCGCTTCCGGCTTCATCTGCTCCATCATATCCTCACGGGTCTGCTTGGTGATCTGCAGATACTGATCCAGCTTCAATCCCTGATAGGACAGACGCATATCGAAGTCTTCCAGCATACGCTCCTGCTGCATAGCGATCATGGGCTCGGGGATCTCCATCTCGGAAGCCTCGATCAGCTTCTCGATCGCCTTGCCTTCCTTCTCGCGCTCTGCCCGGTCCTTCTTGCGAAGCTCAAGGGTCTTCTTTGTATCCTCTTCATACTCTGCAAATGTATCAAATGCGGATACATCACTTGCAAATTCATCATCCAGCTCCGGAAGCTGTGTCTCGGTAATGCCAAGGAGCTTTACCTTGAAGACTGCCGGCTTGCCTGCCAGATTGTCTGCCTGATAGTTCTCCGGGAATGTTACATTTACATCGAACTCGTCACCGATGTTCTTTCCTACGATCTGATCCTCGAAGGTATCGATGAAGGAGTGGGAACCCAGCTTCAGGGAATAGTCCTCGCCCTTTCCGCCTTCAAATGCAACGCCGTCCACAAAGCCTTCAAAGTTGATCTTTACATCATCATCCAGCTGTGCTGCACGGTCCGTGATCTCTACCTTACGACCGTTCTCCTTGCGGGTCTTCTCGATCTCAGCCTTTACTTCCTCGTCGGTTACGCTGATGTCGGTCTTCTCCACCTCAAGGCCCTTGTACTCACCCAGCTTTACTTCCGGACGGGTAGCAACCTTAGCCACATAGATGAAATCCTTACCCTTCTCGATCTGGGTAACGGAGATCTCCGGACGGGATACGATATCAAGATCGCAGTTCTCCACCTCTTCCGGATATGTCTTGTTGATCAGTTCATTGGCTGCATCCTCATAGAATACTTCCGGGCCGTACATCTTCTCGATATAAGCCATCGGAACCTTGCCCTTGCGGAAGCCGGCCATCTGGAACTTGCCCTTGGTCTTGTTGTATGCTGTCTTCAGTGCTGCCAGGAAATCCTCTGCCGGTACGGTGATGGTCAGGTCTGCCATGCTGCCTTCCAGTTTCTCAACTGCTAAACTCATTTGTATATCCTCCTATTTTTCGCGGTCCCGACGGATTACCGTTCACCGGGTTCGCATACATTCTATGATATCAGGGTATTTCCGCCCATTAACCACAAGATTATAGCATACATATATAGGGAAGTCCACATCTTTTTCAATTCATGGGAGAAATGGAGGAAGGTTTCCGCCCCCCTCCGTATCCGGAGCCCCGGATACCGGTTCCTGCATCCTTCTTACGTCATGAAACAACTTGAAAAAACATCCGGTTCAGTGTAAAATTTGGCAAAAGAATCCGTGACATATGAAAGGAGTAGCTGATATGGATCTGATACCAAGTTTTTCCGTTGACCATACAAAGATCATTCCGGGCATCTTCACCAGCAGAGTGGACGTGGTGGCCGGCGAGAAGGTTACAACCTATGACATCCGGGTCACAAAGCCGAATGCGGAACCCGCAGTGGATGTGGCAGCCATGCACTCTCTAGAGCACCTGATCGCAACCTATCTTCGGAACGATCCGGACTGGAAGGATGATGTGATCTACTGGGGTCCCATGGGCTGTCTTACCGGTTTCTACCTGATCCTGAAGGGAAACCGTGCTCCCCGGGAGATCTTCGACCTCCTGCTTCGTTCCTTTGAATCCGTAAAGGATGCGGAAGAGGTTCCCGGCGCAAGCGCGGTGAACTGCGGCAATTACCGCATGCACAATCTGGACATGGCCAAATGGCACGCTGCCAGATTCGCGGACTATCTTGCTTCCCACAGGGACGATCCGGCGATCTTCGAATACCCGAAGACCACCCGTCTTGTCACCGATGACGGACAGCAGTTTTTCGATTCGTAAGCAGATTTTCATATATGCAGATACGCCCCTGCCCCGGCTTACCCGGACCATGCGGCACTGCGGGAACCGGTTCGTACAGATATAGGCTCCGGATCAGACATAATACAGCACGTCCCATGAGACGTGGCAACAATCGAAAATGAAGCACAAAAAATGCACGTCCCGTGAGACGTGCATTTTTGTATGGAATCTGAAATTCCGATTACTCAGCCTTTGCAGCCTTAGCTTCCAGGATCTTCTTGGTCAGATCCGGAACGATCTTGTTCAGGTCGCCGACTACACCGTAGTCTGCTACATCGAAGATCGGAGCTGTCTCATCCTTGTTGATGGCAACGATGATGTCAGACTCTTCCATACCTGCCACGTGCTGGATCGCACCGGAGATACCGATTGCGAAGTACACATGCGGACGAACGGTCTTACCGGTCTGTCCAACCTGCAGCTCCTTCGGCTTCCAGCCGGAGTCAACAACCGCACGGGAGCAGGAAACCTGTCCGCCCAGTGCTGCTGCCAGGTCTTCCAGGATCTTGAAGTTCTCCGGAGAACCTACGCCACGACCGCCGGATACCAGGATCTTAGCATCCTGAATATCAACAACATCGGAAACTGCCTTAACGATCTCAAGGATCTCAACATAGTTCTTGTTCGGTGTGAAGCCCGGGTTGAACTCCTCGATATTTGCCTTAGCGCCCTTGATCTTATCCTTCTTCTGCATAACGCCCGGACGAACGGTTGCCATCTGGGGACGGAAATCAGGACAAGCGATGGTTGCGATGGTGTTACCGCCGAATGCCGGACGGGTCATAAGCAGCTGATTGTGCTTCTGCTCCTTGCCCGGGATAGCTACCAGCGGGAAATCTCCGATATCCAGCTGTGTACAGTCAGCGGTCAGACCTGTATGGATACGTGCACATACACGCGGGCCCAGGTCACGGCCGATCGCCGTAGCACCGATCAGGAAAATGTCGGG
>JAFRWY010000129.1 GCA_017437905.1 Eubacterium sp. | reverse complement strand
GGGACGGATAGAGATCCCTGAGTTTCATGTTTGCCCAGCTGAGCAGTATGAACGGGTCTTTGGGTACTGCCATGGCCGCTCCTCCTTCTTTCTTCTTTTAATATGAAACTATGTGTGATATAATATACTAACAGGGTCGCAGGGATCCCGGATCCCGCGCAGGAAGGTTCAAAAGGTTCTATGAACAACAGATATTACGACATCGGAGATATCCTCTGGAGATCCGTCCAGGCCAACCGGACACCTCTCACGGATGCGTTGCTCAGGATCATCGTGATCCTTGCCGTATCCCTGTGCGTCCTCTGGCTTCTGGAGGGCTTGTTCCGTGTGCTCCTCAGGAATCACAGGCAGAATGAGGCCGACCGGAATGCGATCCGTTTTGTGTTCTCCATGATTCGTTACATCGTACTGGTCATCTCCCTGCTGATCGTCCTCCGCAGTTGTATCACGGAGATTTCCTCCGGAGAAGCCTCCCGTTTGCAGGATATGATCTTCTGGCTTCACGGAAATACGGTCACCCTCTCCGAATATGCCATCAAGATCCTGATCGCACTGCTGATCTTCATTTTATTCAACGTGATCCAGAACGGCTTCTTCAAACTTGTGAAGCGGCATCTGGATAACCGGGGCGTGAAGGAGTCCTTTTCCCACCTGGTTCTGAATCTGGTCAAATACATCCTGCTGGCCTTTCTGGTTCTGATCACTTCACTCCAGCTGATCATCACCGGCGGGGATTCCCTGATCGCACTGGCGATCTATACCTATATCTGTATCCAGATCGGCGTTCCCACCCGGGAGATCCGCAGTTTTCTCTCGCAGAAGAGTGCAGCCATGGAGCTTCTGATCACGACCCTCGGCCGGATCGTCACCATGGTCCTTTTAGTCGCCATGGGGTTCGGAATCTATGCCGGCGTACGGTATTTCCTGACCTCCGGCGGAAAGGATATCTCTCCCTATCTTACCATGGACGAATACGAGATCTCTGCTCAGTTAAAGACCACTTTTGACGAAAATGCAGCGCTCGGCGAGGCTCTCTCCCGAAGTGCCTCCGATCGTATATCCGTCCGTTCCGACGGAGAACTGAACCTGATCTACTACGACGATACACTGATCGGTTTCAATACCACCGGACGAAAATACCAGATCTTCGGGGTGGCGGTCAATGAGCCCGAGGTTTCGGCCGTACATGGCATGATGTATGGCGCGGACGGTTCCAAGCGGGAGGTAAAGGACTTCTCCGGAGGCTCCTCAGATTCGCATTATTACTACAACCGGATCCGGAATGACTGTCTGGTACTGACCGTGAACCGGGCTTCGAACCGCGTCGTCAGCGTTACATACTACAACGACTTCCGGCGGATTCAGAACTCGATATCACTGACCGAAGAATAAGATCATAAACAAACTATTACGTGAAATACGGACGATCGTTGAGATCGTCCGTTTTCGGTGTCAATACCCGGTTACGCCTCGGAAACCGCATCCTTCATGGACTTCACATATTCACCCACGAAAGGTGCCGCTTCCCGTCCGTGCTGTGCAAGGAGCTTGATGATGGCGGAACCCACGATGGCACCGTCGGAAAGACCTGCCATCTTCCGTGCCTGTTCCGGATTGGAGATTCCGAATCCGATGGCACAGGGTACGTCGGTATTCTCGCGGATCACCTTCACTATGGAACCCAGGTCGGTGGTGATCTCGGTTCTGGTTCCGGTAACACCGAGGCTGGAAACCACGTAGATGAAGCCGTCCGCTTCCTTCGCGATCATGGCGATCCGGTTCTCGGAGGTCGGTGCGATCAGGGAGATCAGATCCACATCGTATTTCCTGCAGATCGGAAGGAACTCTTCCTTTTCTTCGAAGGGAAGATCCGGAAGGATCAGTCCGTCGATCCCGATCTCGCTGCAGGTAGAGATAAACTTCTCCGCATCATAGGAAAAAACCACATTTGCATAGGTCATAAATACCATGGGGATCTTCACGTCCTTCCGAAGGTCCCGTACGAAATCAAAGATCTGATCCGTGGTGATCCCGTTACTGAGCGCCCTGAGGTTTGCCCCCTGGATCACCGGGCCTTCCGCCGTGGGATCCGAAAAAGGAATGCCCAGCTCGATCAGGTCTGCGCCGGCGGCTGCCATGGCGCGGACACATTTTCCTGTGGTCTCCAGGTCCGGATCCCCGCAGGTAATGAATGGTATAAATGCCTTCTTTCCGTCGAAGGCCTCCCGAATCTTACTCATGGATATCCTCCCCTCTGTAACGTGCGATGGCCGCACAGTCCTTATCGCCGCGTCCGGAAATGGTGATCACGATGA
Source organism: Eubacterium sp. (assembly GCA_017437905.1). GTDB lineage: Bacteria > Bacillota > Clostridia > Lachnospirales > Lachnospiraceae > Eubacterium_Q. Next base: position 96 of record JAFRWY010000129.1, on the reverse strand, counting down.
TCTGATCCTTCTGCATGGTGGGCGCCAGCTTCCGTGCATGGGCAACGGCGTGGGCCGACTCGATGGCGGGGATGATACCCTCTGTCTTTGCCAGGT
>JAFRWY010000128.1 GCA_017437905.1 Eubacterium sp. | reverse complement strand
CTTTATTTTTTCAAAAGCATCCAGCGGGGTTTCCGGCTCATCGCCGCCGCCGTCCACCTGGATCGAATCGAAGACCCGGATCACCTTGTCTGCGTCGCTTGTCCAGTGACTTCCGTCGAACTCATAATAAATGGTGGAATCCGGGCCGTCGACTTCAATATCCCTGAATTCGATCACCGACATTTTCAGTGTGACCTTCCGGGAATTCAGTGCCTGAACGAAGCTGGTCAGATTCTGCTTCACGGATGTGATGTATTCATACATCGAACCGGTGGAATCGATCACGAATACGATGTCCGCGCTGCCTTCGATCGACCGCTCGTCTTCTTTTACCTCTTCCGCATTTGCACGGAAGTCCGCACACCATACAGCTGTGCTGCAGAGCAGGAAGAGGGAGACCAGCATCAGGAGAAGCCCCTGTGCCGTCCGGTTATTTTCTCTTTTGATCCATCTCTTCATACGATTACCTCTCATATTTTTTATCACGGATAGTTCGGTTGTTACACTTTCAGTATACCGTATTCTCGCGGTTTTCGGGCTGTTAATACTTACAGGAAAACTGCTATTTCTTACGAGAGGGCTAAAAATTACCCCCGGAAAGAAGTGTCCGGGGGTAGTGTTTGCTTATTCTGTTTTGGTGGGATCCTTATGGGTAAATGCTCCGTTATGGTTTCGGAGGAAGAAGAGCAGTGAGATAAAGGAAGACTTGTAGAGAACGAATTCCTTCTGTTTCATCATTTCCAGGATCTCTTCCTCGGTTGCCCAGCGCACCTGTTCCACCTCCGTGGCCTGGAGCGTCAGCTTGTCGATATCCACATCCATGTTGATGGTATAGATATCATTGAATCCGCGGTCGAAATAGATGGTCATGGCAGGACGCTTTCCGTCGAGGGAATAGTCGATCCCCACCTCTTCCAGAAGCTCTCTGGAGGCAGCCTGCTGGCTGCTGTCTCCGGCGAGGGCGCTGCCTCCTGCGGTGATGTCCCACATGCCGGACCATCCGCTCTTATCCGGACAACGCTTCTGGATCAGCATCCTTCCTTCGCTGTCGAAGACACAGGCATGAACCACGAGCCGGTAGAAGCCCTCCGGCACTTTGTTGCCCCGTTCAAGAACCTGACCGGTCTTAGTTCGAGTTACATCGTAGAGATCAAAGAATTCCATATCCTTCCTCCAATCGATTGCCGAAGCGTGTCACGCCGTACCGACGTATCCGCGTCGGTTTTCGCTTTGCTCTGCCGGGGATCCGTCACCTTTCCGGGGGTGTAGTCTCCCGTTTCGTGAGAATATAGACATTATAACACTACCGGAGGGGTTTATCAAATGTATTTATGTTCCCAAACCCCTTATGAAATAAGGATTTTCCACTGCGGCCGATCAAAAAACACAGATAAAGCAGGGAACTGTTTTTGATTTCATGTAAAATATTGTATAATGAAATGCGAGAATCACGGATCAAATGCGTCTAAACAGGTAAAGGGACAGATAAAGGACGGAGCAGGAGATGGACGAAAAGGCGAAGGAAAAAAGGATCATCGCGCTTTACCAGGCAAGGAACGAAGCGGCCATAGAACTGACGGATATACAATACGGTAGTTTCTCCCGTTCGCTGTCCTTCCGGATCCTTCGTTCCCACGAGGATGCGGAAGAGTGTGTGAATGATTCCTATATGAAGCTTTGGGAAACGATCCCTCCGACGATCCCGCAGAGCCTGAAGGCATATCTGGGAAGGATCGTCAGGAATATATCCCTGACCCTCTTTCGGAGAAAGACGGCGGAGAAGAGGAATGAGGGCGCAAATGTACTGTTTTCCGAACTGGAGGACTGCATTCCCGCTGAAAACAACGTGGAGACGGCGGTGGAACATTTGCAGCTTGTACAACTGATAGAGCAGTGGTTAAGGAGCGAAAAAGAGGAAAACAGAGATCTGTTCGTGCTCCGTTATTGGTACGGGGAATCGGTGGATGAACTGGCGGCCCGGTTCCGTTTATCCGGAGCCAGGGTGACAGACCGGCTTTACAGGATGCGGAGCCGCCTGAAGGCATATCTGGAGGGAGAGGGGGTGTCCGTATGAGCGATGATCAAAGAAGAAGAGAAGCGGCGGACCGCCTGATGGATGCCATCACGGATCTGGATGATGAGATGATACTGTCGGCGGAGGGCCGGGCTGAGCGGCAGAAGAACAGAAACCTTGCAGAAAGATCCCGGAGGACCGGGAGGATGGTGATCGTTTCTTCCGCTGCGGCAGTGCTGCTGGCGGGGGTGATCGCCCTGGGGATTATTCTGGGGCGGAGTCCGGAGGAACGGAGCCCGGTGGATCCGGCTACGGAGGCCGGAACGGAAGCGGGCGTGACGGAAGCGGGTGTAACGGAGGCCGGAACGGAAACGGGCGTGACGGAAGCGGGTGTAACCGAGGCAGGTCCGACGGAAGCAGGAACATCTGCAGCTTTAAAGGATAGTGCCACCCATATGTGCATCGATGGAAAGACGGACGGTTATGACAGCCTTTCCGAACTGGAACAGGATGCGGACGTGATCCTGCGGGGCATCCGGCTGGATCAGGAAAAAGCCAGGTGGTACGGAACTTCGGGATACACACTATCCGGTGTGGAGATCACGGGGATCTATAAGGACACGACGGAAGAACTCTCCGAAGGCAGGATCATTACCGTGCTGGAAAATGAGGTGTATGACGAAACTTCAAATACGGTATATCATATCGGAGGATACAACATGATGGTAGCCGGGAAGGAATACCTGCTCTTCCTGAAGAAGGATATCATGACGGACGGTACGGAATATTATGTGTCATGCGGAGTCAACTACGGAACGGTTTCCGTGACGGATGATGGCCGCGATATCAGTCCGAAATACCCGGGCGGGGCGGATACGTACGATATGAGTCTGTTCAGGGACATATGGCAGGAAGCGCTGGATAAATACCGGTAAATACGTTGGTAAGGAGGCAGGAGATGAAGAAAAGAAATGCTATGCGGAGGCTGCTCCCGGTTGCTCTTTCACTGGGATTCCTCCTTACGGGATGCGGCGGGGAAGCGGCCTCTTCCGCGGAGAGTACGGAGGAGATAACCTTAAGCGCCGTGAATCTGGCAGAAGGTGTACAGCAGACAAAAGCCGGGGAGGCGGTTATTCCGGAGTCCCACAGCAGAGCCCTTTCCACGGGTGCGGTGAAGCTTCTGACCAAGACCCTGGAGGAAGCGCCGGATGAAAACGTCCTGATCAGTCCGCTATCCCTGCAGATGGCATTTGGCATGCTGACGGCAGGAACGACAGAGGGGAGCGTTACGGAAAAGGAACTGATGGAATTCCTGATGCCCGGGGAAACGGCTGTACCGGCCGATATGAATGCGGAAATGGCGACAATTGCGGAGCGGATGCGGTCTGCTGAAGGTGTGGACTGGAACGTGGTCAATTCCGTCTGGCTGAAGAAGGACGGGAATGTAAAACTGAAGGACAGCTTTCTGTCCGATGCGGTGAATTCCTATCAGGCAGAGTTCTACTCGGCACCCTTTGATGCGGGGACAGTAGGGGAGATCAATGCATGGGTGAAGTATAATACCCGGGAGAGGATCCCGAAGATCGTGGACAGCCTGGATCCGGAGACGTCGCTGGTGCTGGTGAATGCACTGGCATTTGACGGAGAGTGGAATACGGAGGTCGAACCGCATAAGGTGAAACAGAATTCGGACTTCAACAACGCGGACGGCAGCGTGTCCGGGGTGAACATGATGCAGACGGAGGAACACGGATATGTACAGATCGCCGGAGGAAAGGGCTTCCTCAAATCCTATAAAGGAGGAAACTACTGCTTCCTGGGACTGCTTCCGCCGGAGGGGATGACTCCGGAGGCTTATTTACTGAGCGTCCTTTCAGGGCAGGAGACCCTTGCCGATGCAATCCGGCAGGCAGACTACGAGCCGACCCTGAAGGTGAGTTTCCCGGAATTCAGGGCGGAATACGGAACGGAAATGACAAAGATCCTGCAAAAGTCGGGCGTAAACAAAGCCTTCCGTCCTGAGGCGGAATTCGGAAACATGATCACGGAGGACAGCGAAGGGGTGGCGGTCGGTGAAGTGGTACACCGGACCATGATCGAAGTGGACCGGACGGGGACGAAGGCTGCAGCAGCTACGGAGATTGCCGTAACCGAGGCCGGTTTTATCGATCCGGAAACCATTGTGGAGATCAGTCTGGACCGACCCTTTATCTATGGGATCATCGACAGGAAAGCGGGCATACCGGTATTCCTTGGGGTACAGAATAAAGCGGCTCATGAATAAAGAATGATTGCTTCCGCAAAACAGCGCCTGACAAAACCGTCAGGCGCTGTTTTAGCGTCGTGCGCCTGGCGGCGCACGTTTCTAACGGGTGAAAGTCCCGAATCCGCCCGGTAGTGGGAAGGATACAGCCGAAGGCAAGGGTGTCCGCCGCGAGGCGGAATCTGAAGGAAGCCGGATGTGGGAACAGACTAACCATG
>JAFRWY010000127.1 GCA_017437905.1 Eubacterium sp. | reverse complement strand
CGGTATATCCTTCAGACGGATATCTACAACTCCGGTGGATAATCCGAACCAGTAGTTCATGGCTCTTCTTTTATTTGTCGTTTCCTGAAGATTCCAGGAGCCTACCAGGACAGAATGAACAATGGTCGCATAGAACTTTCCCCAATTATAGAAGGGAGTTCCCAGGTGTTCATCCGTCGGATCCTCCATACGATATAGCCCGGGGCGTTCCTCCTGTTTTCCGACTGCATACTCAAAGTCTGCGTAGATCGATACGCCTTCCTGTTTCCACTTTGCCCGGAAGTCCAAAACCTCTTCCGGATGAATGCTGATCAGAGAGATCCTGCATTCCGGATCAATCATGGAGACACCGATGGCGAACGCATTCAGGTTGATCGAGCGCCGGCTGTCACGGTATCTGGAGAGATAACCGATCCTTCGTTTTCCGGTCGAACCGTCCCGAAGCAGCCGGTCCGCTGCATAAATACCCATAAGGAAGGAAGCTTCATACATTCTTCCCTGATAGCATTGAAGCGAGGAAACACTCTTCCCGATCGTGCAGTTCATAAGCTTTGTCTTCGGAAACTGAACCGCCGCCTTCAGGGTTTCCTGAAGCATGGAAGGTGCCGTGGTAAAGACCAGTTCACATTTGTCATGGATTGCATGGTGGATCGCTTCCTGTGTTCCCGAATGTGCGGAAGCAACATATGCCTCCGTGACCACATTCTTCCCGTTGAGAGACTCTACGTACAACCTGCCCGCTTCGTGGCTGTCACTCCAGCGGGAGGATTCAATATCCGCATCATAGACAAAGCCGACGCGGAGAGGCGTAGACTCCGTATATTTCCTTGCTTTCGGAGAAAATATACCCCAGAATCCGCTTTCCGCCTTATTTTCCGCGGAGGTGTTATCCATAAAGTCCACCTGATCCAGCGCACCGCTGACCAGCAGATCCTTTTCCGTCTTCCGGATATTCGCTGTGATCAGTTCATCGGAGGAATCCAGAATAGTCTTCATAGGAAAGATGGCAAGATACATGACGAATCCGTTGCTGATCGCATTCTCATCCGTGATCTTTAACTGGTTCTTCATACATTTACTAAACCGAAAGAATGCCGACTTCAGATCCTTGCACAGGTCCTCCGGCCATTCATGCTCAAGATCCTGATCCAGAAGGAACGCAAGCTGCCTGTACCTTCCCGGTTCCGTGAGAACGATCAGAAAGTTTTTGGTCACCTTATAAAATTCAAGATACTCAAAATAAGCCTTTACTTCTCTGGAACCGTCATTCTCCGGAAGAATCCGGGTCACATCCGCCACGATGAACTCGGTCTTTCCATAGTTAGAAACGGATACACGCTTATTCCCTTCCTGTACATAATAGTTGTTCATGTACTCATAAACCTTGATGGCATCACGGATCCCCTCCTGCCTGTAAGAGTCATAAAGATCGCTCCATTTCTGAGAGAATTCTGATCCTTCCTCCATCAACGGCATAAAGTTGTTTGCAAATGCGTTATTCCTCGAGACTTCTTTATTTCCTTTGATCCGGCTAAGCGGAAGCTCCATAAGTCCGAGATGAGTCTGCCCGGAGGAACGCTTCTTCTCCGTGATCACATCCAGTACCGGAAGATATGGGGAACGCCCCTCCTTTTCAGCCTTACGGACTGCTTCCTCTGCCAGTTTCTTTGCTGCCTTATAATCTTCTCTCATCGTTGTCCCCCTTTCCATCCTTTATGCATCATCAGTTTTCCGAAAACCCAAAATGCTCAGTTTCGGTTCAATACTAACACAAAGTCACGAAACCATCAATGCTCTGGATTCGTATTATTTCGTTAACCATTCTGAGAGGAATCTTGTGTCAAATAATCGCATTGAAATTTCAGCATATATGTGGTAGCATGTGAATCGAATGCAGTCAAGGTTTGAACATAAAAAGGAGGAAAAAAGGATGAGGAGACCATGGAAGCGGCTGGCTGTCATGGCGGGGCTCGGAATGTGTCTGGCATTTCCGATGACCGCATATGCGGAGCCGGCGGAAGCAATCGAGGAGAGGGAGGTTACCTACCACTTCTTCGATGAGGAAACTACGGGAACGATGACGTTGTATTTTAAGGACGATATGCCATCTGTTCCGTATATTTCCGTATCTGACTATCTCGGCAAGATCACGGTAAAAACCTTTACGGAGCAGGAGAAGGACGGCAAGATCGTTGTTTCCAGTGAGGTGGGAAAGATCACGGTTGATACAGAGAAGGACATAGTGACTTTCGATAGTTATGGCAAGCTGCTGAAGGAGGATAACTACTATGTGAAGCCCGGTTCCGCTATGGATAACAATTATACGCAGCTGAAGTCACAGGAATATGTTAAGACGGCCGGTGAAACTACCATGGATCTTTCGAAGTATGATATCGATATCCTTGCAATCGACGGAAAGGCGTATTTCCCTCTGACGACGATTACGGATATTTTCGCGGCCTCCTATAACTCGGCGGAATACGTGGATGGAGATCTCTACTTTCTGAACGCGATGGAGAGCGTTGCTACGGACAGTCCCCGTGAGGGCTATATGGATAAAACCTCGCTGTTTAATGCGGAGACGAGAGATGAATCTCTGGTGGACTATTCCTACAATGAAATGTGCTTCTTTTTTGACACGATCTACGGGAAGCCTGCACAGTGCAAGCTGGTGAAAAGCATAAAGGAAATCGGATTTGACCAGACGCTGGAAACCTATAATGAGGATACGAAAAAGGCGAAGGAGCTCCTTCATTCCACGGATGTGCTGGAGTTCACCGAGGGCCTTCTGATCCTTCAGGCCTATATGTATGACGGCGGACATACTGTGCTCCCGTATGAGGTGCTGAGAGAGGCGAAGGCATATCCGGATTCCTATCTTGGGAAGGCTTACGAAGGCGATATGGCGAGTCTGATGCAGACGAATCCGCTGGTCGCTCAGGCGATGCAGGCGCAGATGGGGAAGGAGATTGCCGGCCAGCAGTTCATGCAGACCCGCGGCGTCATGTTCGAGGCAGCGGGTTACGAGCTGGTCATGGGCGGAGCTTCGGAATGGAATGATGAGACAGCACTGTTCAGAAGCGGCGACACGGTAGTTTTTATATTCAATAGCTTTATGAAGGAGGTCGTTCCCTGGTTTAAGAGTGCACTGGATTATGCGGAGAAGAACGGAGTGAAGAATTTTATCGTGGATCTTACCACCAACGGCGGCGGAGATGCCTCCGTGATGGGATATATGATCGCAATCATGAAGAACAGGAACCGGGATTCGAATGAATCCTCTTATACGGTAAGGGATGCTGCAACGGGTGATGAAATACGTACCACCTTTGCCTTTGACCTGAATCTCGACGGAACCTTTGATGAAAAGGATAAGAAGGTCGCTTATGATCTGAATTATGCATTTATTACCTCAGCCTATTCCTTCTCCTGCGGGAATCTAACACCGTTTATGGCGAAGGAGCAGGGGATCATGGTCATGGGGATGACCTCCGGCGGAGGAGCGTGCTCGATCATGAAGTGCTATACGCCGGATGCTCATTGCTATATGGTTTCCAGTAACAAGTATTTCACAACCACTACCGGTGAGGATGTGGATCTCGGTGTGAAGGTTGATGCAGAGCTGGCCCGGATCACCGAGGAAGGCGAGGTTGACCTCACAGGCTTCTATAATATTCCTGCCCTGGGTGTATTGATGAATGAGTTCTATGGCGTCTATACCAGTGAATGGGTAGATGGCGTATGGTATGACAAGGATCATCAGGTATCCTATGCGGGTATCGGTCAATGGGTAAAGTCCAAGGAGGGCAAATGGACGTATGTGGACAGCCTTGGCTGGTCTCCGAAGAACAAGTGGCAGAAGATCGACGGAAAGTGGTACTTCTTCGATAAGGAAGGCGTTATGGAGACAAACGCGTATCGTCAGGGTTATTATCTCACGGCAAATGGTGCCTGGGATGGCAAGACGAAGGCCGCCGGCTGGAAGCAGGACGCTAAGGGCTGGTGGTTCGGCCTGTACGGAAAAGAGTATCTGAAGAGTACCTGGAAGATGATCAACGGAAACTGGTACTACTTCAAGGCAAACGGCTATATCACTGTGAATGAATTTGTTCAGGGCTGGTGGGTCGGTAGGAACGGTGTTCAGAGTGATCCGGTGAAGTACGGCTGGCATAAATCCGGCAGCAAGTGGTGGTACGGAACCAAGGATGGATGGTATGCAAAGGGCAAATCCTATACCATCGACGGTAAGAAGTATACCTTTGACAAGAAGGGCTACACGAAGTAAACATTGAGATTTATGGCAGAACCCGGTTAATTAAACCGGGTTCTGTTCATGTGATTATGATTATGATATGGTTTTGAATTGTTGTCGATATTTTCACAATATGCTATATTAACGGAAGGAAAATGTTCGTGTGTCAAAAATGGAAGATTTTCCTGAAGGGCGCTTGTTGATCCCTATGCTTTATGCTTATCACTTCAGGCCTTGTTTACTCGCCCTTGATGGAGTCGCCGCGGTTCCAGAAGGATACAGCTGTGCCGGATCCGCACTTCTCTTCCCATTTTACCCAGTTGTTAACTCCGGATGTCCATACGGAGTAGGTCTTTTCCGAAGGATT
>JAFRWY010000126.1 GCA_017437905.1 Eubacterium sp. | reverse complement strand
CGCGAAGCGTTACAGGTTTAATACCCAGATACTCAGCAGCTTCTTCGATGCTTATCCATTTATCGTTAATGTTATCCGCCATCTCTTCTTCCTCGTTCTGCTTCCAAATAGACATAGTAAACCATCATCAGTATACATCCGCACCACTGGATTTGCAAGCATTTTGTTGTTATTTGTTTATATTTATCTACTATTTGCCTTTATTTATAAGTCTTGACAAAACTCCCAATAATTTTTCAGAGCCCACCGGACACGCTTATGTCCGGTCTTCTTACCCGTGAGATATCTGGAATGCCTCATATCAGACCATCCATTTCATACGATTTCAGCCTCGAAATAGGACATGCCTGTGTCCAGGGTTTTCATTTCATTTTTTGCCATAATACATCTGAGCATAGGAAACATGCTTGTTTGTCCGGTCTCGGCACTCCCCGATCAAGAGTGGTCCTATCCGGATCAGACAAACGCATACAATCCAAAACCAGCCTAATAGGACAGCTGGCTATTGCAAACTAGGAGGAATCCGAAATGAATAGCCATCTATTTAAGGCACTCAAAATCGAAGATCGCCATGCGGATTTCCTCCGCGCCAATCCAAGGAGGAAATCAACATGGCACGCAAAGCAGATTACAGTAACTCTCAGAAGTACAGCAACCGCAAATCATTTGACGGACAGCCAACACCTTCCGGCAAGGTATTAGTGCCCTTCCGCAAAGAGCTCTACGGTCTCAGGAAGAGCGACTACATCCAGGACAATTTCACCACTATGCATCTCGGCGAATTCAGGTATGAGATCGGATTCATGCCCATTGACGAAGTTCTGTATGCTTCTTACATGAAGGGGTTTTGGGATGAGATTAATGAGGATATGAAGATGCGCCGTGAAGGCCGCTGCATCATCGGGAAGACCCCCGATGGTTCGGACAAGCTTTGCCCTTACACCAAACGCTGTAAGGGATGCCCGAACAAAGGGCTTCTGGAACGCTACAATCCGAAGCGTGTGGAAATCCTGTCTCTCGATTATGAGTATGATGGTGAAACCTTTGATATCGAAGATACATCACAGCCTTCAGTCGAAGATCAGGTCCTGAACAAGCTCTGCCCGGAACCCACCGAAGAGGAATTGAAGATCAAACTTCTGGCTCATTTCGACAAGGAGAATCCCCGCTACGCCAAGATCATTCGTCTGAGCCTGCAGGGAATGTCCATTGATGACATCTGCATCGAGATCAATCTGAAGTCCAGCCGTGGCCGCCAGGAGATCAACAACGCCCATGATGCGGTCTGCGAATACTTAAGGCTCCGCCACTGCAAAAAGAACCGTAAATAAGATAACAACATAAGCCAAGAAAGAGAAAGAGCGGTAACATCCATCATCGGGTGCTACCGCTCTGCTTTTAATGTTTATAGACCGGCTTCCTGCCGTTTAACTGAAATGTATCATGGGACTTGATATCCCTGATCGCCCTCCGAAGTGTGCCGCATCTGGAGTGACTGTGATAAGGATGGCTGATTTTATGCTTGTGATAGACCAGACAAAGATTCTTATCCTTCAGCTCCACATTGTGAATATACCAGACATGCCGGGTGTTATTGCTGATCAAGGTCACATCATAGGCATCCGCAACGATCACCGTGAAATACTTCCTGTCTATCGCCTGTAATTCTTCCGTGGTAAACATGCTTACCACCTCGCTCCCGCCTCTGCCACCATCTGAGCCCTTATTTTGATTCTCTCGGCCTCGTAGCGCTTCTGTAAGGCTTTCATCTCCCGTTCCATGTATTCCGCCTCTGCGGCCTTCACAGCAGCCCTCTCGGCATCCTGTGCGATGACCAGCTTGCCGTTCTCACAGGTGACGGTGATATAATCCCCGATGTCGAACCCGGCTTCCTTAAGCCACTGACCTTTGAGCATGATTGTCGGCGTCTCACGGTACTTATAGCCGCTCTGACCGTAAACCTTGATACTTCTTTTCTTTGCCATTATGATTTCCTCCATTTCGTGATTGTCGTTGGTTGTCAGTTGCTTCTCCCAAATCACTCATGCCGGATCATAGGCACCACCTCCCTTCGATGAAAAAAGCTGCCAATGCTTTTACACATCAGCAGCTTTCGCTCTTAGTTCGGTGTTTTATTTTCAGTCCTGATTCTTCTTAGAATCCTTGATACGGTAGTAATCTTCCAGATCCACATCGATCCTTACTTTCGTATCCGGTTTTCGGTTGCTCAAGAGGCACACAGTCTCACAGTGCTGGGTGTTCGGAAATTCATCCACGGCACAGGCGCGGAGCACCTTGTATCCTCTTGCCTGCAGGGTGACCAGATCCCTGGCCAGGGAGGTGGGTTTGCAGCTGATATATACCATGTAAGGAACCCCGTAGTTTATGATCTTATCCAATGCCTTCGGAGTACAGCCGTCACGGGGCGGATCCAGAATGATAAAGTCCGGCTTCTCCTCGATCTCATCCAGCTTCTTCAGAACATCTCCGGCGATAAATTCGCAGTTCTTCAGTTTGTTCAGCTTTGCATTTGCCCGGGCCGCTTCCACAGCTTCCTCCACGATCTCGATCCCGTAAACCTTCTTTGCGATGGGAGCCATCAGCTGGGCGATGGTCCCGGTACCGCTGTAAAGGTCATAGATCACGCCTGCTTTCTTCGGAGCACTGCCGGACGTTTCCGCCCCTTCGTCCGAAGCTTTACCGGGTCCTTCCTTTTCATCCGTCCCTGTATTTACAGCATCCGCATATACTGACAGTACATACTCTCTGACCTTCGAGTAAAGCACTTCGCAGCCCCTTGTGTTGGTCTGGAAGAAGGAGAAGGGGGACACGCGGAAGCTTAGGCCCAGTACCTCCTCCATCAGGTAGTCCTGTCCGTAGAGCAGCGTTGTGGAATCGCTCTTTACCGCATCGGAGAGCGAATCATTTTCCGTATAAAGCACGCCTGCCAGATGACTGTGGCCGCTGAGGGAGTCGAACTTTCCGGAGGCTTCCAGAGACACGAGTCCGGCCACATACTCCGGAAGATGCAGTTCCTCAATGATCTGGTTTCGAAGTCCTTCCTCCGGATTCCATGCGGTTTCCGCAGCCTTGGCTTCTTCTGTTCCCGCCGGAAGCTTCTCCTCCGGTGTGGTCAGCGCATGCTTTGTGGTCGTCACCAGGTTCACAAGGATCCCGCCGTCCGCAAAGGACTGACGCACCACCAGGTGCCGAAGGATCCCGAAATGCTGCATGCGGTGATAGAAGTTCACCTTATGATCCCGGAAAAACTTCTGGGTATATTTCAATATCTCATTCCATGCCGGACGGACAATGGCGCAGCCGCGGATCTCCAGGATATCATAGGAGGAACCGAGACGGTGCAGACCTAAAGTAAGAGGCCCGTCCTTCTCCGCATCTCCGAAGGTAAACTCCATCTTGTTCCGGTACTGGAACTGATCCGGAGAAGCCTCGATCCCTTCCCAGGGAAGGTCCGGAACCACAGGAGTCAGCAGGTCCTTCACCATCTTTTCCTTTAAGCGGAGCTGGTTGGTGTATGCCACCGTCTGATAGGCGCATCCGCCGCACTCATAAAAATGCGGGCACACCGGCTTCTTCGTCTCGAGGGGCGAGGTCTTTATAACCTTCTCGACGATCCCTTCCGCGTATCCGCTCTTCTTTTTTGTGATGCGGATCTTCGCCTCAGTGCCGGGCAGTGCATTTTTCACAATGATCTTCCGGTCATCACGCAGAAAGCTTCCCTTGTTGGGGAAGCTGTAGGATTCAATTACGCCTTCGATCACGTCGCCTTTTTTCATGGATTAAAGCTCCTTCAATTCGTAGTTCAGCCGTCCGGTTTCGGGGTCATTGGTTATGATCACGTAGGTTTTCTTATGCTCCTTCTGCCGCGGCAGGGTGATGCTCCCCGGGTTCAGCACGGTGATACGCTCCTTCTCCCGAAGATCCGGCACATGGGTGTGCCCGTACATGGCGATATCGCACCCGTACTGCAGTGCCGAAAGCTCCAGATTCTCCGTTCCGTATTCCACGTGATTCCTGTGGCCGTGGGCCGCATAGACCTTATGGTTTCCGATCTGAAAGACCGTAAAGCTCGGCAGATTCTGGTCATAATCACAATTCCCGCGCACGAAATAACAGGAGCAGCCGGCTGCCATCACGATCTCCTGATCATGTCCCTGAACATCACCGAGATGCACCAGAAGATCGAAGGGCTTCTCCCGCTCGATCGCCTGCAGGGCATAGGCAGCGGTTCCGTGAGAATCGCTCATGACGATTATTTTACTTGGATTCACTGTACATGGCCTCCAGTGCGGTTTTCATCATGCGGAGTGCCTGTCCGCGGTGACTGATGGCGTTCTTCTGCTCCGGTGAGATCTCTGCGGAGGTCTTACCGTACTGCGGAAGGAAGAAGATCGGATCATACCCGAAGCCGTTCTCTCCTGCGGGTTCGTAAGCCACACGGCCCTCCATCACACCGGTCTGTACCAGATCCCTGCCATCCGGCAGGACCGCTGCAACCGCGCAGACAAAGCGCGCGGACCGCTTCTCATCCGGGAGTCCCTCCACCCGCCGGATCAGATTCCGGTTCTTCACATCATAGGAGGTGTCCTCTCCCAGGTACCGTGCCGAGAAGATCCCCGGTTCCCGGTTCAGGGCATCGATCTCCAGACCGGAGTCATCCGCCAGCACCAGGGCTCCGCTGGCTGCATGCACAGCCCGCGCCTTGATCAGTGCATTTTCCTGAAAGGACGTGCCGTCCTCCACGATGTCGATATCGATCCCCGCCTCCTTCATGGACTGGATCTCAAATCCGAAGTCTCCGAATATCTGGCGGATCTCACGCATCTTGTTCTCATTTCCCGTAGCAAAAATCAGTTTCATCGTTTCATCTCCTTATTTTCGGAACAACGTTCCCGTGTCCCTGCAGTTACTCTTCACTTTCGGTCTCCTCTTCCGGTCCCTTCACTGCCTTCCGGTCATTGGTAAATGCCTTAAGACAGATATTGCAGCCCGCCTCCTCGGCGCTGTTCCACAGCTTTCCGTACAGACTGATGTAGCCTTCCCCATCCGAAATATCCGCTTCCGCAGAGCGTTCATCCGCCGCATATTCCACGGCAATGGGGCGTTTGGAACCCGGGGTGTCGATCTCTATTACCACAGCGTATTTCTGTCCCTCCGTAAGCTCCGGAGGTTCCGGCAGCTTCACAGTATAGTACCCGGCATATCTCGTTTCTCCGGACACCAGGAATTTCATGTCCGCCAGATCCTCGGGCCGGTTCACCTCCGGCACATAATATACCGAAAATGTCGTCCTTGGGCCCGTGGCATAGAAGGATACCGCCTCCAGACTCTCGTCCCGTTCCGGAACATAGCAGTTGGCAAAGAAGGCTTCCGTCTTGCCGAAGCCCAGCTCACCCACCCAGCCCAGCAGATCCGACTGGTAAATGTGCTGGAAATTATCCGCATCCTCCAGTCTGGAATATACGATGGACTGTCCGCAGAGGTTCACATCGTCGTAGGATACATAGAAATACCCTCCGTCACCGAATTCCTCACCCCAGCTGTTCTTGCAGATATACGCACCGTCATGTTCCGGCTGGATGGAGAACTTCTCCTTCGGGAAATCATCATCCCAGCCCACGACCACCACGTCATGGTTGGGTTTTCTGGTTCCCGGATAATAATAGGCTGCCGATTCCACGTTATAATACTGGGAATCGTAGCTGATATACTCCATTTCCAGGTACAGCGAGGTCTCGATCCCTCCGTAACGGTAGATGGCACCCTTGATGATCTCATCATCCCGTTCGCCGATCACGATGGCTTCCTCCAGATGCTTTACAGCCGAAAGCCCTTCCACCGTCTTCCCGTCTCCGTAGGGGTCATCCTCTTCATAGACCGGTCCCTGCCATGCCGCAAGGTATGCAATGCTCATGGTATGCTCGCCGCCGGCGGACACATCCAGCCGGTAGCTGTTGTTCAGGGTCATATGGTCGGTGGAGTACACATTTTCCTCATAGGGCATGAGGGTGGTCTCCAACGCGCCCAGTGATGCAAATGCCCAGCAGGTTCCGTAACGTCCCTGATCCCGGACCGGTGTCACCCTTCCCTTCTCCCGCATGTCGTAACGGGACGGCAGGGGATCCGTGGGGGTGATCTCTTCGAAATTCACCTGATTCTCCGCATAGGACACCATCACCCGGTAACCCATGGCGTTCATCAGGGAGGAGACCGGCAGATACAACATCTGCTCATTTATGTCATACTGATACGGGGTCGCCAGGGTCACCTTCTGGCCATCGATCTCCGCCTTCACGCTGCCCTGTCGGAGAAGGATCGTTGTGGTTCCGCGTTCGATGGTCACATCTCCGTTGGCCGAGCGCAGGATGGAGCAGCCCATCACGTCCTGCAGCATGCGTCCCTGACAGAGTACCTGCAGATTGTCCGTGACCCGGACCCTGTATCCGAAATTCTTCAGACTGATCCCGTTCAGCAGAAGCTCCATCTCCTGCTCCTTCGTCCGTTCCACCGTGTCCTTCCTGAACTCCGCCAGACTGTCTGTGTAATTGTCATTCTTCTCGATCCTCGTCTGCGTCTGTCCGGAGAGCCAGAACATAATTCCGCCCAGAGCACCCAGCAGCACGAGGAGCAGGATCCATTTCTTCAAGAAATATACCTCTTTTAATCTGTTTTCGTCTGACGCTTTGGCGGACGCGGTCCCATAAACTGATAGAAATAGGACCGGATCATGCCGTTGTAGATCTTCCGGTTCTTATCCGCCTTCCGTCCGATGTATTTCTCCGCTTCCTCATAGGAGGTGATGATGTACATGGACCATTTATCCAGGGCCGCATACGCTTCCCCCAGCGTCCTGTACAGTCCAGGCAGCTCTTCCTTCTCCGAGATCCGCTCACCGTAGGGGGGATTCGTTATGATGAATCCGTACGGCTTGGGGTGCCGGAGCTCCGCCACGTCCCTCTGCTGGAAATGGATATGCGGAAGCACACCCGCATCCCGTGCATTCTGCATGGCGCATTTCACCATCTCACCGTCGATGTCGTAGCCCTGAAGATGCATCTTAAGATCCGTCCGTTCCATGCTCCGGGCCTCGTCCCTGGCCTCTGCCCACTGCTTCTCCGTGATCAGCTTCTGCCAGTGCTCCGCCGTGAATTCCCGCCGCACGCCCGGTGCGATCCTTGCACCGATCATGGCCGCTTCGATCGGAAATGTTCCGCTGCCGCAGAAGGGATCCACCAGCACCCGGTCCTCCCTCCAGGGAGTCAGAAGAAGCAGCGCCGCCGCAAGGGTTTCCGAGATCGGAGCCTTGCCCACCAACTTCCGGTAACCCCTCTTATGAAGGGATACACCGGAGGTATCCAGCCCGATGGTCACGCGGTCCTTCAGGATGAAGACCCGTACCGGGTACTCGTCCCCGTCCTCTGCGAAATGCTCCACGTGATAGGTCCCCCGCAGCCTGTCCACCATGGCTTTCTTTACGATGGACTGGATCGAGGAGGCACTGAAAAGCGCACTCCGGTTCGTGGTTGCTTTTGTCACCCAGAACTTCGCATTTCGCGGAAGATACCGCTCCCAGGGAATTGCTTTCGTTCCTTCGAAAAGCTCGTCGAAGGTGGTCGCCTGAAATTCTCCGCAGCATAGAAGGATCCGTTCTGCCGTCCGGATCTGTATGTTGCTGCGGGCCAGAGCCGGGGCATCTCCGAGGAAGGTAACGCGCCCGTCCTCAACATCGCCGATCTCGTAGCCAAGTTGCTGTATTTCCTTTTTCAGTACCGCCTCCAGGCCGAAATGGCAGGGGGCGATCAGAGTGAACTGTTCGTTCATGGGAGTCTCCTTAAAAGAAACGATGAGATTCTTCGCGTCGCAGAGCGACACTCAGAATGACATCCGTGTCATCCTGAGCCCCCGGGCATACACCGCTGTGTATAACCTGAAAGGCGAAGAATCCTATCATTTATTTACTATATTTTCGCCATGCCGGCACATTACTTTCCGAGACGTGCGTTCAGCTCTGCGGTCTTCTCCTCATAGCCCGGACGACCCAGCAGTGCGAACATGTTCTTCTTGTAGCTCTCAACGCCCGGCTGATTGAACGGATTTACGCCCAGAACGTAGCCGCTCACGCCGCAGGCAAACTCAAACTTGTAGAAAAGCTCGCCCAGGGACAGCTCGTCGATGGTATCCATATCGATCCGGATGTTCGGAACACCGCCGTCCACGTGTGCCAGGATGGTTCCGTTCATGGCACATTTGTTGATGAAGTCCACGGTCTTGCCTGCCAGATAGTTGAGGCCGTCCAGATCCGTCTCCTCCAGCTCCATGGTAACGGTCTTCTTCGGATTCAGGACATTAATAAATGTCTCGAAATGATTCTTGGTTCCTTCCTGGATGAACTGGCCCAGGGAGTGAAGATCTGTGGTAAAGTCCACACCTGCCGGGAAGATTCCCTTGCCGTCCTTGCCTTCGCTCTCGCCGTAGAGCTGCTTCCACCACTCGGTCACATAGTGAAGAGCCGGCTCGAAGTTGCCCAGGATCTCCATGCCGAGACCCATCTTCTCATGCAGTACATTCCGGACTGCCGCATATTTCATGGCATCGTTATCGTCGAAGTCATTCTCCAGGCAGTACTTGCGGCCATTGGCAGCGCCTTCCATCAGCTTATCCAGATCTGCGCCGGAAGCTGCGATCGGAAGAAGACCAACAGCGGTAAGAACGGAGAAACGTCCTCCCACATCATCCGGTACAACGAAGGTCTCATAGCCCTCGGAGTTGGACAGGGTCTTAAGAGCTCCCTTCTCCTTATCCGTTGTGGCATAGATACGCTTTGCAGCCTCTGCCTTGCCGTACTTCTTCTCCAGCATCTGCTTGAAAAGACGGAATGCCACGGAACACTCGGTAGTGGTTCCGGACTTGGAGATGACATTTACGGAAAAGTCACGGTCACCGATCACATCGCAGAGCTCGCTGATATAGGTACTGGAAATGTTATTTCCGCAGTAGTAGATCTCCGGCGTCTTGCGGATGGACTTGTCCACCATATTGTAGAAGCCGTGACGAAGTGCCTCGATGGCTGCACGGGCTCCCAGATAGGATCCGCCGATACCGATCACGAGAAGCACGTCGGAATCGCTCTGGATCTTTGCGGCAGCTGCCTTGATCCGTGCGAACTCTTCCTTGTCATAATCTACCGGAAGGTCGATCCAGCCCAGGAAGTCATTTCCTTCGCCGGTCTTCTCCACCAGAGTCTTCTTCGCTGCGATCACGCGGTCCTTGATGGCTGCGACGTCAGCATCGGATGCGAACTGTTTTGTGTTCGTAAAATCAAAAGAAATCTTCTGCGCCATAGTTATATCCTCCGTTTTATTGTGGGTAAAATCATTCCTCACTATTCTACCAAATTCGAAGGGTTGTTTCAATCCCCAAGAAAAACTCAACGTGTTATCATGGTTCCGCCCGCCCCAAACCGAAGATTTCTGTTATTATTCCCTTTTTTTGCACAGTATGGTATTATGGAGTCTAGATTTCAGCTGCGCAGACTGACCAGATGCGGCACTCGCCCCTTCAGCGACCGTTTCACAACGCCCCGGTGTAACGAATTATGAGAAAAAGCATCCGAAGGAGCTGACTACGCATAATTCGCTATGGAAACCGCTACGTTGAAGTCTTAAGGGGGACCGCCGAAGGCGGTGGAACCTTAAGACCCGAGCGAAGCGAGGGTGCTCTGTGCGAAGCACAGAACATCTGCGAAGCAGATGCACAGCACGCGAAGCGTGATGTGGCACGTGAAAATGAAGTGCGAACGACTGCCCCGGAAGGGGACTGCATGAAGCATCTAAACCTGGCAGCGTGACTCCGGGAGGGATCTATGAAAAAAATCGTATTAACCGGCGGCGGAACTGCCGGACACGTAACTCCGAATATTGCCATGCTTCCGAGACTTCGGGAGATGGGCTATGATATATCCTACATCGGAACCTATGACGGAATCGAGAAGAAGCTGATCGAGGACGTGGGGGTTCCGTATTACGGAATCTCTTCCGGCAAGCTGCGCCGGTATTTCAGTCTCCGGAACTTCTCGGATCCCTTCCGGGTGATCAAGGGCTTCCGTCAGGCAAAAAAGCTGATGAAACAGCTGAGACCGGATGTGGTCTTCTCCAAGGGAGGCTTCGTCAGCGTACCGGTGGTCCTGGCCGCAGCAAAGAGGAAGGTTCCGATCGTCATTCATGAATCGGACATGACCCCGGGACTTGCCAACAAGATCGCCCTGCCGAAGGCCACGAAGGTCTGCTGCAATTTCCCGGAGACTGCGGAAACATTTCCTGAGGGCGTAGCTACCGTAACGGGAACTCCCATCCGTCAGGAGCTGTTCCACGGGGACCCGGAGAAGGGCATGGCTTTCTGCGGGTTCAAGGAAAAGCGTCCCACGGTGCTGGTGATCGGAGGAAGCACAGGTGCCCTGGCCGTAAATAAGGCAATCTGGGAAGCCCTGGATCAGCTGCTTACGGAATACAATGTGATCCACATCTGCGGCAAGGATAAGACTGATGAATCAAAGAACGGAAAACCCGGCTACGCACAGTTTGACTATGTTAAGCAGGAGCTGGCTGATCTCTTCGCCCTGGCGGACGTGATCATTTCCCGTGCAGGCGCAAATGCGATCTGCGAGCTTCTGGCACTCCGGAAGCCGAACATCCTGATCCCTCTCTCCAAGGCCCAGAGCCGGGGCGATCAGATCCTGAATGCAAAATCCTTTGAAAAGAGCGGTTACAGCAAGGTGATCGAGGAGGAAGACCTGACCACACAGGTTCTGATCGACGCTGTCCATGAGACCTTCCGCAAGAAGGATACCTACATCGAAGCCATGTCACATAATAAGGAGAAGGACGCCATCTCCATCATTACCGATATGATCGATTCCGTTGCCAAAAAAGGCACGAAGGCCAAATAATCCGGCCGATCTCCGGTCACTTTTTTGAATCAAAGAAAACCCCGAAGTCCTTTCACCGGAAGCGTTTCCCAACGCATCCATGAAAAGTCTTCGGGGTTTCTTCTTCGTTCTCCAGAGCCGCTTCCCTATTATTGTGCTGCGGTTGTTCCTTCTTTTGCCTTCTCCTTTTCATCTCTTTTGATGGCATTTCCTGCCTTGTTCTTCAGACTGAGAAGGGCCTGCTCCTTGTAGAAGTCATTCATCGGCGACTCATCAATAAAGATGGCAAATGTTGACGTAAAGTAACTTCCGTCCGCCTGTTTCTTAACACCAAACCTGAGTTCAACCGTTGCCTGGGTGTAGTTCATCAGGTTTTCCTGACCGTTCTCCTGTTCCATTGCAATGTCAACCTTGTAAACATAGGCATGTACTTCATACTGACCAGTGCTTCCGTCCTCCGACTCGCTCAGCACATCGGTAACCCACGCGGAACCGTCACCGGCATTTTCAACCATATCACCGAACGTCATATCCAGATTCGGAACCTTCTGATCTTTATAATACTGTGTTACTTCGTAGGTCTTGCTCTGGAATGTCTTCTGGAAAAACTCGATCAATGGGTTCTTCAGATTTCCGGGAAGAACAAGATAGATTCCGACTAACGCCGCAATACCGATTACAATGCCCAAAATGATTCGAATTATACGATTACCCATACTCTCCTGCCTTTCTTGCCTTCGGGTCCATACCCATTATGATAAACCGTCAGAAAAGTTCCTTCTCCAACTGGTAGATATACGCTTCGATCGCCTGCATCCGCTTGGTGTATTCCGCACGGCCCGCATCGGTCTTACATCTCCGGATCTTCGGTTTGTTGATCCTGTAATACTCTTTGATCCGGTAATATGCTCTCTTATAACTTGCTTCATCCTCCAGCGCAGTGGCCATACAGTCCCACATGATACCAAGGGCTCCGACCTCGTCCAGAAGATCCGCATCCATCACGATCTTACATTCCAGTGACAGTTCTTTCTCCGTATCTTTATCGTTGTGAAGCAGAATGATCTCCCCGACTCGGCGGATCGTTTCGGGATCCGTCTCGATGGAATCCAGATATTCAACAGCCATCTCCGCACTGACCTCTTCATGAGGACGGTTCTCGTCCCATCCGATATCGTGCAGCAAAGCAGACAGAACGATCACATCCAGATTCCCTCCAAGCTTCGCCTGAAGACGGATCGCCCAACGATACACACGCATAATGTGCTCGAAGCGGTTCCGGAACGGATACAGTTTCGGTCTGTTTGTATCAGCCGTTTTCTGTTTCACAAATTCGATTACTTCAGCATAATTCATATGATGCCTACCCCTTAATCAAGTAACGCTTCCGATGAAATCTCCAATCCATCGAAATGCAGCCGCGCCGCAGGACATCCGCCCAAACACACGCGCACGATGACCAAGCCTCCGAATACCGGATGCAACAATCTATCTATCGTATAATATCACTTTTCCGGAGCAAATGCCACATATTTTTTCTATTTTGGCACTTTTCACAGTTTTCATTGGAACATTTATGTAAACGAAAGAAAAGGATCGCCCTGTACATTTCTGAACAGGACGATCCGAAACGTCATTTTGCCGTGCGGCCAGCTTTGAAAAGCCCCCACGAGTGGTACCAAGGCAGCCAACTCAGCCCAGGCGACCTTGCGGCACACAAGGAGGTTCTGCTTAGTGCTGCTTTGTTCCCAACCTGACACGGTTCACAGATTCCTGTCGCGCAAGACCCAAACATCAACGCCACTTACCTCGGGCAAGCCCCACAGAGTACGATCCGGGGCTGGCCATCACCCCTGCTATAGCGGATTGCAGGTACAGGGCACCGCTAACTCCCCGGCTGCACGGTGCACCTAGTATATCGGAATACGTTCTTTTAGTCAAGCGTTTTCTGCTCCCGGGGCCCGGTTCGGATTCCGTCCCGGTTCCTTGTCCCCTGCCTCCCCTTAAGGGCCCCGCAGGATTCATTACAAAAGGATATCCTTCCGTCCTGAGGTACCCTTCAGCGTGCGGAGTCTTGCAAAAAAATTCTTCAGTTGTTTCGAGGAATCCCGCTCCAGGAGACCGGTTTCGACTTCGACCTGATGGTTGAAGGCAGGTTCTTCCAGAAGGTTCAGGATGGAGCCGGCACAGCCCGCCTTCGGATTCATGGCCCCGATCACGACCCGGGGGATCCTGGCCTGTACAATGGCTCCGGCGCACATCTGGCAGGGTTCCAGTGTCACATACATGGTACACTCTTCCAGCCGCCAGTCCCCGATCGCTTCCGTTGCTTCCCGGATGGCAAGGATCTCCGCGTGTGCCAGGGCACTGTGGTCCTGATTCCTGCGGTTATACCCACGGCCGATCACCTTGTCCTTATGCACGATAATGCAGCCGATGGGCACATCTCCTCCGTCCGCCGCTTTTGTTGCAAGCTCCAGGGCTTCCTGCATGTAGGCCCGGTCCTTATTTGCCTGTATCAGATCCTTTACTCCGTATAATACGGCCATATTCTGTCCTTTCTTTCCTGTCCTGCCGGTTACGGATTCCCGGCATGGAACTGTGTAACCTCTCCGGATCCGGAGTGTTCTGCCCGGAGATCAGCCGGTCCTATTTCCGAAGCCGGTCCGACAACTCCGCGAACTGCTCCAGCGACAGGGTCTCCCCCCGTACCGTCGGGGAGAGTCCCATCCCCGTAAGCGCTTCCTCCGCTTCCTCCTTCGTGATCCCAAGGGAGGGTTCATTCCTGAGACCGTTCACCAGCGTCTTTCTCCGTTCGTTAAATGATGCGCGGATCAGCCGGAACATCCATGCTTCATCCTGTACATCCACCGGCGGTTTCTCCCTCCGGGTAAGTCGGATCACTGCGGATCCCACTGCGGGCCTGGGCATGAAGCAGTTGGGCGGAACATTTGCCGCCAGATACGTATCCGCATAGTACTGTACCGCAAGGGAAAGTGCTCCGTAGATCTTCGAGCCCGGAGCCGCCGCCATCCGTTCCGCCACTTCCTTCTGCACCATCACGGTGATGGATTCTGCAGGGATATGTCCCTCCAGCAGCCCCATGATGATGGGGGTGGTGATGTAATAGGGCAGATTCGCCACGATCTTGCAGGTCTTCCCCTCTCCGAGAAGCGCCCTAAGGTCACATTTCAGGATGTCCTGATGGATCACTTCCACGTTATCATACGAAGAAAGGGTGTCCGCCAGGATCGGAAGCAGCTTCTCGTCGATCTCCACCGCATAGACCCTTCCCGCCGCCTCCGCCAGATACTGGGTCAGGGTCCCGATGCCCGGACCGATCTCCACCACCATATCTTCTCCGGAAATGTCGGCCGCCCGGAGGATCTTTCCGATCACATGTCCGTCGATCAGAAAGTTCTGTCCGTAGCGCTTCTGAAACTGAAAGCCGTATTTCTGTATTGTCTGTATCGTAACCTGCGGGTTACTGAGTTTTTCCTTATCGTCCATTTATTCCCTGTCTGTCCTTTTCATCACGGGTACCGTCCACCGGAGCAGAACCCGTCACCTCGTTCCAAAGCCGCGATAGTTTACATAACTCTATCAATGTGTCGTATCACGATCCTTCCGGATACGCCGCCCCTTCGATGCGGTAAAGGCGGCACGCATTCTCCCAAGTGATCCGGCATACCTCCTCCACGGGCATGCCCCGCAGTTCCGCCAAAGCCCGGGCAACCGCCTTCAGGCCCCCGGAATCATTCCGCTCCCCCCGATGGCCTTCCGGAGAAAGATAGGGGCAGTCGGTCTCCAGCACCAGATGCTCCAGAGGGATACATCCGGCAACCTCCTTCAGCTTTTTTGAGGCCGGGTAGGTAAGCACACCGCCGATGCCGAGACAGAATCCCATCCCCACAAACCGCTTTGCCATTTCCGAACTGTAGGTAAAGCAGTGGATCACGCCGCCCACTTCCGAGGCCTTCTCCTCTTCCATCAACTCTATGGTATCCTGTGCCGCATTTCTTGAGTGGATCACCACCGGCAGCCCTGCCCGCCGGGCGATCCTGATCTGCTTCCGGAAGAAATACTGCTGCCGTTCCTTATCGATGATCATATCCGGCGTCTTCCGGTAATAATCCAGCCCGATCTCTCCGATGGCGACCACCGCGGGATCCTCCGCCAGGATCTCCATCCGGATCAGATCTTCCTCCTCCGCATCGCCGGTATGCAGCGGGTGAATACCGATCGCTGCCGTATGAAGCGGAGCATCCTTGGGATATGCCGCATCCGGTCCGGCCGGGGAGACGTCCTTTCCGTCTCCGGAAGAACGCTGCTCCTCTGCCATCCGTACCGCCAGCAGCGAACTTTCCGGGTCATAGCCGATGATCGTGTCCCGGAGCACACCCGCGGCCCGGACCCTCCCCAGAACCTCCCCGAGATCCTCCCGGAATCTCCGGTCATTATAATGTGTATGTGAATCAAAGTAGTACATAGATTATTCCTTGTCTTTTCGTCTCTGCTTGATTATAATAGAAACCACGTCATGAGACAATATTAATTCGAGAGGAACCGAATATGATCAATGCATTTTACAAGGAAATGACGGGTAAGGAATCCGTCATCCGTCAGTTTTTTGATTACAGCCGGAAGCGTGCCACAGAGCTCGGACCCGACAGTGTCCTGAACTTCTCCATCGGCAATCCTTCCGTTCCCGCACCGGAGAGCGCTACCCGCGCCATGCAGACCCTGCTGGCCGAGGAGGATCCGGTGACTCTGCACGGCTACAGCCCGACTCTGGGCCAGCCCACCACGAAGGCGGCCATCGCAGCATCCCTGAACCGCCGGTTCGGCATGGATTACAAGGCAGAGCATATCTTCCCCACCTCCGGAGCAGCCGGTGCACTTTCCCACGCCCTTCGCGCGGTAACAAAGCCCGGAGATACCGTGATCACATTTGCGCCCTATTTCCCGGAATACATCCCGTATGTTACGGGAACCGGAGCAAAACTCGTGGTTGTTCCCGCAGACATCTCCTCCTTCCAGATCAATTTCAAAAAGCTGGAGGAACTCTTTACACCGGAGGTTTCCGCAATACTGATCAACTCACCGAACAATCCCTCCGGAATCGTATACACCACTGCAACCATAGAGCGGCTGGCGGCTTTGATGACGAAGAAACAGGAGGAATACGGTCACGAGATCTTCCTCATTACGGATGAGCCCTACCGTGAGATCGTCTTCGAGGGAACGGATTCACCCTTTATCTCGAAGTTCTACGACAACTCCCTCTGCTGCTACTCCTTCAGCAAGTCCCTGTCCCTGCCCGGCGAACGGATCGGGTATCTGGCAGTGAACCCGAAGGCCGTGGATGCAGAGAAGATCGTTCCCATGTGCGGACAGATCTCCCGTTTCACGGGACATAACTGCCCGTCTTCCCTGATGCAGCGCGCCATCGAGCCGGTACTGGACGAAACCAGTGACCTTTCGATCTATGAGAGAAATGCCGTGCTGCTTTACGATGCACTGACCCGCATCGGATATTCCGTGGTAAAGCCCGGCGGAACCTTCTATATGTTCCCCAAGGCACCTGTGGAAGATGCAAATGAATTCTGCTGGACCGCAGCGAAGGAGCTGGGACTTATCATCGTGCCCGGCGATTCCTTCGAGTGCCCGGGACATTTCCGGATCTCCTACTGCGTACCCACCGAACAGATTGAACGGGCCATCCCGCTCTTCGAAGAGCTCTTCCGGCGGTATGCATAGGCGAAGGACACATTCGGCCAAACTGAAGCAGAGCCTTGTGTTTTGACCCGAAATCCGCTATAATATTTTAGTTACGAATTAAGAACCGGAGGTATATCCGTTTATGGACATCACAAATGAGGCAGAAAAGGCCCCAAAGCGCTACGCCGGAATTCTTGTGCATCCCACGTCCTTCCCGAGCCCCTACGGCATCGGCGACCTGGGCCGCGGCGCTTATGACTTTGTAGACTTTCTTCAGCGGTCCGGTATGACCGCATGGCAGGTGCTCCCCTTAGGACACACCGGCTTCGGCGATTCGCCGTACCAGCCGTTCTCTTCCTTCGCGGGCCAGCCCTATATCATCAGCCCCGACCACTTAAAGGAGCTGAATCTGCTCTCCGGCGCAGACTTTCATGATATGCCTGCCTGGAATCCCGAGAATATTGATTACGGCGATGCCATCGCATTTAAGACCCGCCTTCTGAAGAAGGCTTACGACCGCTTCCGCGATCCGGAGGTGAACGACGATTTCTCCGGAAATGAAGCGATGATGCAGCAGTACGAAATTTTCTGTTCCAACAACGAATGGCTGGACGATTACGCACTCTTCATGGCCGGAAAGGATTTCCACGAAGGCGCTCCCTGGTATCTCTGGGAGGACGATCTGAAGGATCCCAACAAGACCCAGCGCAAGGCCTGGGAGGAGAAGCTTTCCGTAGAGATCGGATACTACAAGTTCATCCAGTTCCTTTTCTACTATGAGTGGATGAAGCTGAAGGAATATGCAAATGAGAGAGGGATCTCCATCATCGGTGACATCCCCATCTTCGTGGCCTGGGACAGCGTGGATGTCTGGGTTCACAAGAAGCTGTTCAGCCTGGACAGCAAGGGCTATCCCACCAAGGTTGCCGGCGTCCCGCCGGATTATTTCTCGGCTACCGGACAGCTGTGGGGCAACCCGCTCTACAACTGGAAGGAGCACACGAAGACCCGCTATGACTGGTGGTTCAAGCGGATCCGTCACCAACTGACGCTGACGGATTTTCTACGGATCGACCATTTCCGGGGCTTCGACAAATACTGGGCGGTTCCCTACGGGGAAGAGACCGCGATCCACGGCAAATGGGAGGAGGCTCCGGGGGAGAATTTCTTCACGCTTCTGGAAGCAACCCTCGGATACCACATGCCTATCATCGCGGAGGATCTTGGTGAGATCGATCATTCCGTGATCGAGCTTCGTGACAAGTTCGGATTCCCGGGCATGAAGATCCTGCAGTTCGCATTTGAAAATCCGAACGAGAATCTCTTCCTGCCCCATAACCACATCCGGAACTGCGTATGCTACACCGGAACCCACGACAATGATACAACGCTGGGCTGGTACAAGAATGCCTACGAGGCATCCCGCGACAAGCTTCGCCGGTACTACAGCACGGATGGCAAGGATATCTGCTGGATCATGATCCGGGCCTGCTTCGGTTCGGTAGCCAATATGGCCATCGGTCCCATGCAGGATGTACTGGAGCTGGATTCCTGGGCCCGTTTCAACAAACCGGGCGTGGGCAGCGGCAACTGGTCCTGGCGTTATCAGCAGAAGGACCTGACGGAGCACCTGGCAAAACGTCTGTTTGAGACAGCGAAAATGTTCGGACGGTAAGCTTCCCGTCTTCAACAAAAGCAGTTCGGAGCCGACAGGCCTCACGGTTTCTCCCGGAAGGAGCCGGCAGAACACTCAAAGAAGTGAAGGAAGGCGGTGATATGATATGATTCGACTGATAATAAGCCTGATATGGACAGTGCTCGCCATGATCTTCTCACTTCCCGCGCATTGGCACTGGAAGCATATAGCAAAAAAAGACCCGGTAAAGGCCTGGACCAAGTCTTGGAAATATGCCAGACGGTTCTTCAGGAGCCTGATCTTCCTGGCCGGCACAAAACTCGAGGTTCGCGGAGCCGAGAATATACCGGAGGATCGTGCGTCGCTTTTCGTCTGCAATCACAGAAGTTATTTTGACATCATAATCCTGCAGACGCTCTCCAAGACGCCTCTGGGCTTTGTTGCAAAGAAGGAATTCCATTCCTATCCGCTGCTTCCTCTCTACATAGAGGATATCGGCAGTCTCTTTCTGGATCGTGACAATGTACGCGAAAGCCTGAAAACCATCAATGAAGGAACCGAACGGATGAAGAAGGGCCTTTCTCTGGGGCTTTATCCGGAGGGCACCCGAAATCACGGCAAGGAGCTTCTGCCCTTCCGGCAGGGCGGCTACCGCATGGCAGAGAAATCCGACTCTCCCATCGTCCTTGTGGCACACACCAACTGCGGACGTATCTTCGAGGAAAACCGGTTTCATTTCATCCGAAGCCGTCACGTCGTTTTCGAATTTGCCCCGCCGGTCTATCCCTCCCGGATGGACAAGAATGAACGGAAGGCGTTCTATGACAGCATTCCGTCCCGAATCCAGGATATGCTGGATACACACAATGTATGATCTTTCAGCCCTGTCACGGGAGGGGATCATCCGAATGAGATAATATGCGGCAGTCCCACAGGGTCCTGCCTGCGAACCAGTTAAGAAATATACAGTCACGGAGGAAAAACGAAATGGTTTGGATCATTTTAGGCATCGTCGCAGCTGTGCTTGTCATAGCCATGGTCGTGCTCTACATCGTCGGAAACAGGATGCAGAAGCGGCAGCTGGACCAGAAGGAACAGATCAACGCGGCGGCACAGCCGGTATCCATGTTCATCATTGATAAAAAGATATTACCCATCAAGGATGCCAAACTACCGAAGGTCGTTATGGACCAGATGCCGAAACGGTATCAAAAGTCGAAGGTACCCGTTGTAAAAGCAAAGGTCGGCCCGCAGGTCACAACGCTGATCTGTGACGACGCGATCTTCGAGGATGTTCCGAAGCATGGTGAAGTAAAGGCCATGGTCAGCGGAATCTATCTGATCAGTGTCAGAACCCTCCACTCAAAGACCCGCAAGATGCAGCAGCAGGAAGAGCTGGATGAGAAGGGCAAGAAGAAAAAGGGCAGCATGCGTACCCGCATGATGAAGCGCCAGGCAGAGTATCAGAAACAGCTTCAGGAGCAGCTTGAGAACCGCAAGACGAAAGAGGCTGAGAAGGAACAGAAGGCCAAGGAGAAGAAGGACCGCGAGAGGGCAAAGAAAATTGTTGACTGATCGTTCAAATGCAAAGGGACTGCAGCTGTTTTACGCAGCAGTCCCTCTTCTTTTATCATTTATCATATCCATCATTTCGTTTTTCGCAGCCGTTTTCATCCGCGGCTTTTATTATCATACAAATATTGCGGAGGAAAATGCCGCGGACGACGGTATCGTCTATCTGATCAACTACGGCATGCAGATCATCATCTTCGGATTCTGGTACCTGACCCTGCGGAAGCGTGAGGATGCGATTTCTCAGGAACAGGGCTCCGACACTCCGAAGAAGACAAAGAATAAGGAGAAAGCATCTGCCGGTACCGGACAGAGTTCTGCCGAGACCGCACGGAAGAAAAAATGGAACCCGGTTGCATACTGGGCGAAGCGTCTCCCGCTGCTGATCGTCCTCGGCTATGCGCTGCAGCTGGCCGTTAGCGGGATCATCGCCGCACTCTCGGCCGCATTTCCGGAGTTGTTCTCCTCCTATAAGGAACTGATCCAGTCACTCACCGGAGACGGAGTGGACTGGCTGACCCTGTTGGCCGTCAGCTTCCTGGCTCCCATCGGAGAAGAGTTTCTGTTCCGCGGCGTCACACTGCATTTTGCCCGGAAGGCTCTTCCCGTGAAATGGGCCATCATTTTCCAGGCGGTCCTCTTCGGGATCTACCACCTGAATCTGGTGCAGTTCGTCTACGCCGTGGCCGTGGGACTTCTGCTGGGAATGCTGGCCGAGCAGGCCGGAAGCGTAATCCCCGGGATCGTACTGCACATGATCATCAACCTTACTTCGTACCTGGTTCCGTCGATCTTCCTGGACAATATTCCGAAAGCCGTCTTCACGGCGGTCATCGCCACTGCCATCGCAGTTCCGTGCTGTATACTGTTACTTAAGAGAAAAAAACGAAGATAAACGGAAAGGCGCCGGCATAAAGCCGGCGCTTAATCTTTAGTGGCGTTCGTATGCCATCTCGATCAGTTCGGGAACATATGCGGACATGGGACGTCCGGCCCGTTCCATCAGCATCGGATACATACTGATGGAGGTATGTCCCGGAATCGCGTTGATCTCATTGAAAACGACCCGGTTGGTTCCCGCTTCCAGGAAGAAATCCACTCTGGCCATTCCGAAGCAATCACATGCCTTGTAGATCCGGAGAGCCGCATCACGGAACTCCTCCAGCTTACCCTCGGGCAGTTCCGGACCGACAACGGTCTTGGAATCCGCATTGTTATACTTTGCATCATAATCATAGAATTCTGCGGCTGCCACGATCTCTCCCACACCGCTTGCAAATGCGTTATCCTCGTATCCGAATACGGCGCACTCGATCTCCCTGCCGACGATGGCTTCTTCCACAAGGATCTTGCTGTCATTTTCCGCAGCCAGGATCAGGCCCTTCTCAAGTTCCTCCCGGTTGTGTGCCTTTGTGACACCCACGGAAGAACCTGCATTCGACGGCTTCACAAAGACCGGATAACTCCGCTCTGCTTCGATCTTCGTTATAACCGCATCCATGTCGGAGAGTTCCCAGGAACGGACCGGCACCCAGGCCGCCTGTTCTATTCCGATATTATCCGCGATCACCTTTGTGAAGAACTTATCCATGGTAACTGCGCTGGACAGATGTCCGCAGCCCACATACGGCAGCTTCGCCGTTTCAAAGAGTCCCTGGACGGTTCCGTCCTCGCCCCACAGTCCGTGAAGCACCGGAAATGCAACGTCCACCGTTTCTCTTCGGATCTTCTCTCCTTCGATCAGCAGCAGAGTCCGGTCCGTCTCGGGAGAGAGGACGGCATGCACCTTACTGTCCCTCCAGCTTCCGTCTTCCATCGATTCGACCGAAGGAACCAGCAGCCATGCACCCTCCTTCGTGATACCCACCAGAAGAACATCATACCTGTCCTTCGGGATGGCTTTTGCCACGGTGGCTCCGGACACGACAGAGATCTCATGCTCGGAGGATCTTCCGCCGAACAATACCATTACACGCTTCTTCATTTTTATTTCCTCCAATTCCGGCGGGGTTGAACCGGCCGGGTTATTTTGTACTGTGGGTGAGGCATGGCACTAGAGCGCTATGCTTTGTATCAGCTAACGCGTTCCCTGCCCACGCCCGGCCAAGCCGGGCATGGCACTGGAGCGCTATGCTTTGTCAGCGAAACGCGTTCGGTGCCGTTTCCGGCACCGAAAGGCTAAGCTGTATCAGCGAAACGCGTTCCCTGCCCACGCCCGGCCAAGCCGGGCATGGCGCCGGAACGCTAAGCTTTATACCAGCTAACGCGCTCGGGAGTTGCTCCCGGCGGAACCGGGACCGACTCCCGAGCGCTATGCTGTACCGCAACAAACCGGAGCGACGTAGATGTGTGTGGCGCCGGAACGGAGGAGGACCTCCGCGCAGGCATCCACCGTAGCGCCTGTTGTATAGATATCATCAACCAGAACCACGCAGGGTGGTACGGTTCCTTCGCCTGCCTGAAAAGCAGCCCGAAGGTTCAGTGACCGTTCTTCCCTGGACAGCTTCTTCTGGGCCTTTGTATCCTGAACGCGGATCAAAAGATCCTCCCGTACGGGAATGCCGGTACGCTTTGACATGGCCGCGGCGATCCGTTCCGCCTGATTGTATCCGCGCTTTCTCAGCCGGTGCGGATGAACCGGAACCGGGACCAGCGCATCGGGTCTTATTTCCTGCCAGACCTCACGGTACCGGTCTGCCAGAAGTCCGCCGTAAAAATCCGCATATTCGGCCCTTCCCCGGTATTTCATGGCTGCCATGGCGTCCGAGACCGGCGGAATATACTGCAACACCGGAAATGCTCTCCGGAAGAGGTGTTCTCTTCTTCTGCAATCCCCACAGTATTCCTCTTCCTCATTCTCCACCGTCTGCCCGCAGCGAAAGCACCTGGGCTCTTCGACGTAGGGAAGGGTACGGCCGCACCGCTCACAGACCCCCGTTGTCCCGAAGGGCAGGATCGTATCACAGACCGCACATCGCGGCGGATAGAACAGATCGATCAGATTCTTACGCTCCATAAACCTCCCTGATCCTTGTATCCAGGCTGGTGAATCGGAGCTGCTCGCTTTCATTATCGATCATCCGGTTCACCATGGAGAGATCTCCCACCAGCACCACCATGGTTTTTGCACGGGTTATGGCCGTGTACAGGAGATTCCTCGTCAGCAGCTTCTCCGGTCCCCGGTACAGCGGAATGATCACCGCCGGATACTCGCTTCCCTGGGACTTATGAATAGTGATCGCAAATGCGTGCTCCAGTTCATCCGCCATGGAGAAGGGGTATCTGGCGATCCGTCCGTCATCGAACCGGACCTCCAGCTCCTCATCAAAATCATTGACGCGGAGGATCTTCCCCATGTCTCCGTTGAAAACACCGACACCCTCTTCCTCGATGTAACTGTTTTCGTCAGACGGCGGAGTCCTCCACTCCATCTTATAATTGTTCCGGATCTGCATGACCTTATCTCCCTCCCGGAAGGTCAGATCACCGATCTGCTTCTCTCTCTTCATGGCCGTGGAGGGATTCAGCGTATTCTGCAGCCGCCGGTTCAGCGCCTCCACACCCAGTTCATACTTCCGCATGGGTGTAAGGACCTGGATATCGTCTTCGGTGATCCCGAGATATTTCGGTAGATCCTTCCGGATCAGCGTCTCCAGTTCCCTGCCGGTTGCCTCCGGCCCCTGCCGCGGGATAAAGAAAAAGTCCTTATTCTTATTATCTATGGTGAGATGTTCTCCGTTCCGGACCTTATGGGCGTTTGTTATGATCCGGCTTTCCTCTGCCTGTCGGAAAATGGTGGAGAGGGTCGTCACCGGGAAGCAGTCGCTGGCGATCACGTCGTGCAGCACATTTCCCGCACCGACGGAGGGCAGCTGGTCCGTATCTCCCACCAGGATCAGACGCGTTCCGTAGGTCAGGGCCAGCAGTAACGCATGAAAGAGCTGTGAATCCAGCATGGAGGCTTCGTCTATGATCACCGCATCGCACTCCAGGGGATTCTCCTCATTTCTCGCAAAATACACCCGTCTCGAATTGTCCTGTCCGGGTTCTCCGGTGAATTCCAGAAGGCGGTGAATGGTACGGGCCTTTACCCCCGTGGATTCCGTGATGCGCTTGGCCGCACGTCCCGTGGGAGCCGCCAGCTCCACTGCCAGACCGTGCATTTCGAAATACCGGATCACCGCGTTGATAATGGTGGTCTTGCCGGTTCCGGGTCCGCCGGTGATCACGGCAACGCCGGAGCAGATGGCCGTCTCCACCGCGGTTCGCTGGATCGGGTCCAATTCGATGCCCAGTTCCTTCTCCACTTCATCTATGGCCGCATCCAGTTCCTCCGCAGGCGTCTCATGCCGGATGCAGAGTTCCACCAGCCGCCGGGCACTGTCCTTCTCATACTGGTAATTCCACCAGGTATAAATGGCCGACATGGTGGGTCCCTCCGGATCCCCGTCCGGATGGATCAGCTTACATACAAGCTTCTTCTGCATACCCAGATCGATCAGCTGGTCATGCGCCCGTTCCTCAAAGGTTTCCCAGTCCCCTTCCAGATTCATGACCCGGAAGGTCTCCGCCAGAAGCTGTTCCTCCGGCAGGTAGACATGGCCCTCATTCATGGCCTGGCTGAGCACATAAAACAGTGCGGACTGCAGGCGGTACTCACTGTCCGCCGAAACCCCCACTGCTGCCGCGATCTCGTCCGCCCGCCGGAAACCGACTCCGGGGACATCCTCCACCAGACGATATGGATTTTCCCGTAAAATGGAATAGACATCCTTCCCGTAGATTTTGTAGATCTTCATCGCAAGACTTGCGTGGATGCCGTACTGAGTCAGGAAAATGACGATTTCCTGAAAATCATGATTTGACTGATAGGTCTCCCCCAGCTCGCGTGCCTTCCGCAGGGAGATTCCCTTTACCTCCGCAAGCCGTTCCGGTTCCTCCGCCATGATACGGAGGGTATCTTCCTTAAATGCCCTGACGATCCTTTTCGCAAGCACCTGGCCGATGCCCTTCACCAGTCCGGAGCCCAGATACCGCTCGATCCCCAGAACATCCGAAGGCATCGACAGCTCACAGGTACGGACGCTGAACTGGATATCATACTGGGGATGATGCACATACTCCCCTTCTGCCTGGATATACATGCCCTCATAGATTCCGGGCAGAGTTCCGACAAAGATCTCCTCACCTTCCGTCGTTTCAACGGAAAAGACCGTGTAACCGGTCTCTTCGCTTCTGTAGATGATCTTTTCGATATATCCTTCACAGACCATGTGCCCAAACTCCCATGTCAGGATAACGTGTCATAAAGTAACGGCAAATGTGTCGCCGTGCTGCAGCTCCGTTCCTAGAGCTTTTGATTCTCGTCGATGGAATCCACGTATTTTCCGGTTCCGATGGCAACCGCTGAGAGCGGATCCTCCGCCGTCATGGTGGTGATCCCGGTCTTCTCCTCGATCAGCTGCTCCATACCGTGAAGCAGTGCGCCGCCGCCGGTCAGAACGATTCCTCGGTCCGCGATATCCGCCGCAAGCTCCGGCGGTGTTTTCTCCATCACCGCATGGATGGCTTCCACGATCTGACCCGTGGGCTCCCGGAGCGCCTCCTCCGTCTCATCGGATGTGATCATTACGGTCTTCGGAAGTCCGGTCACCAGATTCCGTCCGCTCACATCCATGGAGATATTCTCCGGTCTCTTATAACAGGTTCCCACGTTGATCTTCACTTCCTCCGCCGTCCGGTCTCCGATCAGGAGATTGTGACGCTTACGGATATAACGGATGATGGCATCGTCGAAATCATCCCCGGCCACCTTGATGGACTTGCTTACCACAGCCCCCCGCATGGAGATCACGGCAATATCCGTGGTACCGCCGCCGATATCCACCACCATGTTGCCCACGGGACGTACGATATCGATCCCGGCACCGATGGCTGCTGCAATGGGTTCCTCAATGATGGTCACATCACGTGCACCCGCATTGTAGGTTGCCTCCTCCACTGCCCGCTTCTCCACCTCGGTCACGCCGGAAGGTACACAGACACAGATCCTGGGACGGCGTCCCAGGAAGTTCCGGCCCACCGCCTTTCGGATGAAATATTTCAGCATTTTTTCCGTTGTTGTATAATCTGAGATCACGCCATGCCGGAGAGGCCGGATGGCGATGATATTTCCGGGAGTACGTCCCAGCATCAGCCGGGCCTCCTCACCGATCTCCACGATCTTCTCCAGATCCTTATCATAGGCAACCACCGAGGGTTCCCGGAGAACAACGCCTTTTCCCTTTACATATACGAGAATGCTCGCAGTCCCCAGATCGATACCGATGTCTGCGCTTGCCATGTTGGTTCCTCCTACTGAATATTATACATAATATCTCACAGCGGCGCCCCTGCCGGGCCATGCCGTCTGTCCTGCCGCTTCTGGCCGCCGGATCAGTCCTGTGCGATCCTGAGCAGAACCGCGGTTGCTTTTCGCCCGTCGATCCATTCCAGCGGAATCTCGGTAACATCATAGATCCCGCCCAGCTCATTGATATATCTGCGCCATTTCCGGATACCCGCCGGAGGCAGCGCATCTTCCCGAAGTGTTCCCGGGTAACTCTCATACTCTTCCCGTCCGTCCGGGATCAGTTTCCGGGAATCCTGTCCCTTAAAATCCATCCCCAGGCGGCGGTTCAGTGCCTCATTTGCAAAGAGCACCTTCCCTGTCTCGTCCTCCTTGAAGAAGACGTTGATGGTCAGCTGGTGGAAAATGTCCAGCAGCTCGCGGCCTGTGGAGCGTCTGGCTCCGAGGCCCTCCATGTATTCTATGGTCTCACCCAGCATACGCCCGATCAGTCTTGCGAAATGTACCTCCGAATCCGTCCAGACTCTTTCCTTCCGGGTCTCCATGAAAACAACTCTTCCGATCAGCTCCCCGTCCACCGGTACGGGCATGATCATGGCTGCCCGGGCGATTCCCTGGAACATGGTCACCCGCAGCTGGTTCGTCATGGTCCGCTGATCCGCCACATAGCCCTCTGAGGAAATGACCTTCCGCTGTTCTTCGCTGAAGGAGGTGTGGTTCCATTCGGGCGGAAGCCCTCCGGACACACTCCAGGAGACCCTGACATCCTCACGGCCTCCGCGCTTCAGGTCCTTCTGCATGAGAAATGCGTAATCCACATCCAGGACATCCGAAGCGCACTGAATGATCTTCTTCAGATGCTCCGGATCCTCCGTACGGATCAGATCCTGCAGCTCTGCCAGGACCTTCTTCTGATGGATCTCGAATTCCAGCTTCTGTTCGATCTCCTTCTCCCTTTTCGACCGCTTCCCGGCCAGAACGGATTTCTGGATAAATCCGGAAACCACCTCCGCCAGCCGGTACTGCTCCCTGGACGCGATCCGAAGAGCCGCAGTCTGGGATTTATCATGGGAGCAAAGCATCCAGGTTGCCAGATACACGCCACTTACCATCAGCGGAACCGCGGATACACGGCTGTCCGGATTTCCGTCCGGAAGCTCCATATAGACCGCCGCATCCTGCATCATGGCCGAACGCTTGATGCTGTCGAACAGTTCCCTATTTCCGGGGCGTTCAAACATATCATAGTAATGACCGAGATAGGCTTCCGGTCCTACCGGCGGAAGCAGGGCATGTCCGTCCTGATCCACAACGGTGGAATAAAGCCCGTAGGCATTTGCAAAGAATCCGAAGAGTTCCGCCAGTTCCTCCTCCTTGAAAACATCCTTTGTGATCAGGCGTCCAAGGCTCTCGGTTCCCCGGTTCGCAGTATCCGTTCCGACAGCGTTCTGCTGAACCACCTCCTGAAATACATATTCGATCAGATAATAATCCCCGTCATAATCGATGTATTCCGAACTGACGTCAACGTTCCGGATCACTCCGTCGTCGCCCACCAGCCGCACACGGTAGGTGAAATTCGTTTTTGTCTCTGCCGCCATGCTGACAGCATCGATAAAGCCTTCCCTGTCCTCCGGATGGATATAGTCCTTCGGAAGCCGGAATCCACCCTGGAGGCTGGCCAGATTCATCCCAAGCTGCTTCACGTTATCGGAAATAAAATCCAGCTTCGTCCGGGTCACCGGCTCATCCTTAGTATATTTCATAACGACTACGCAGCTCTTGGTCCGTTCCAGAGCACGTACCAGATAATCCAAGGTTCGATCCACGTCATCACCTCCAAGAACATTAGGACGCAGGAACCACAGTTCCTGCGTCCCTCTTGATTATTCACTGTGTTTTCAGATCACCGAAGGCTCCGTCTGTCAGATCCTTTGTCTCCTTGATGGCATCCTGAACCTTCTCAACCGACAGCTGCAGCTGTGATACGAATTCGCTGATGCTCTCGCACTCCCGCTTCACCTGGGAACGTGTGGTGTAAACCTCTTCCCGGGTCTTCTGCTTCAGCGTCTCACACTCTGTCTCGGTCTCCGTCTTCATCTTCTCGCATTCGGACTCTGTGGTGGACTTCAGATTCTCACAGTAGGTCTCCATGCTGAGCTTCTGGTTTGCACAGTCATAACTGGTTGTAGACTTCTGACGCTCGCACTCGGCTTCGGTCCTCTCCTTCAGTTCCTGGCAGGAGGTTCTTGTCTCCTCCATCAGTCGTGTGCACTCCGCCTCGGTGGTCGCCTTCTCTTCATCACACTGGGTGCGGGTCTCATTCATCATCCGCTCCAGCTCCGCGGCAACCTCTGCCTTCTGCTTCTCGCACTCTGCATTGGTATCCCGTACCATCTTGTCGGCACGCATCTGTGCATCCAGGGCAACCTTGCTGACGGATTCGTATTTAGCCTTGTAATCCGCCTCATTTGCCTCAAAATCAGCCAATCTTGCACGGAGCATCTCCAGCTCATCCTGCAGATCGGTATTTGCTGTTTTCAGCTTGTCCACTGTGTCCTTGGACTCGCTCATGTTGACTTCACGCATCTTGCGGAGGCTGTCAACCGTCTCACCCAGTTTCACTGTCGTTTCCTTCAACTGGGAGATCTGCTTCTCATAATCCTCCTGCATTTCCGTTATATAGGTCTCAACCGCCTTCTTGTCATATCCGCCGAAAGAAACTGTTTTTAATTCGAAATCCATTATACTGACTCCTTTCCCCTATAAAACCGCTGAAATCTTTTCCGAAGCACCTGCAGTCAAAGACAAAACCATCACTTTCTTCACACACGGCCGGATCCGGCCCCGGTACTTCGCCTAAAAAGTATATCACATTCGCCTCTGCTTGTCGAATCTTTCTTTTTATGATAAAATAGCCGCGGGATTGCCCACCGGAGGATGGGAGGGCCAACGTAGATAAAGGAGAAACACCGATGAAGAAAAGACTGCTCGGCTGTCTTATGATCCTTACCATGATCGCAGGGATGCTTACCGGCTGCGGCGCATCCAAGGAAAGCCGTTTTCAAAGCTATATCCAGTCCGTGATCACCGCGAACTATCTGGGGACCTCGGACGAATACATCAAGACCACGGGTGCCAACCGGACCGACGCGGAGGCTCTGTACCTGCAGAACGCCAACCGTCTTGCCAACAACCTGAGTACCTACTACGGGCTGAACATTTCCGGAGATTCCGAGCTGGCTCCCCGGATGGATGAGGTGGCAAAGCAGATCTACAGCCGGATCCGCTACGAGGTGTCGCCGGCCCGCATGACAAACGGTATTTACTACGTGGATGTGACGATCTATCCGATCAACATCCTGAACGATACCCACTCATATGTGACGGATTACGTGGGACTTTTTAACAAGAAGGTGTCCACCGGCGATTACAACGACTATACCAGAGAACAGTACCGCCACGAGTTCGCGTCCGGGATCATCGATATCCTGGAGGAAGGGGCAAAGAAACTCACCTATCAGGATCCGAAGACCGTGACCGTACGGATCATCGAAGGAAAAGACAGTTATTATATCTCGGACGATGACTTCCGGGCGATCGATGACCTGGTGATCGCCACCGTAAACCACGATTCGGAGACTCCGGAGAATTATCACCCGGAGGATTCAACGGAAACCACCGAACAGAGCTGGGGTTAACCCCTCATATCCATATATTATAAAAAAGCAGGAAGGTACAAATGCGTGATCACACAGCAAATGTGCCTTCCTGCTTTTTTGCGCCGGCCCGGCGACAGATGCGTCGCCGGATGACCGGACAATGATGTGGATTATGTAAACTATTATATCAGATTGTACCCTTACTCCACCGTTACGGATTTTGCCAGATTTCTCGGCTTATCCACATCCAGTCCTCTCGCATCGGATGTATAGTACGCGATCAGCTGCAGAACCGCTGCCGTTGCGAACACTGCGAAGGTCGGCTCCGCATCCGGGATCCGAATCTGGCGGTCGCAGACGGAATCATCCGGCTTCTCCGCATCCTGACTGATCAGGATCACGTAAGCCCCGCGGCTCTTCACTTCCTTCATGTTGGAAATGGTCTTCGGATAGATGGAGGGCTCGGTGGCGATGGCGATGACCGGTACATTTTCGGAGATCAGTGCAATGGTTCCGTGCTTTAACTCGCCTGCCGCATAGGCCTCCGCATGGATGTAGGAGATCTCCTTCAGCTTAAGGGACGCCTCCAGACTCATGGTATAGTCAATGCCACGGCCGATATAGAAGAGATCCTGTGCCAGCTTGATCTGGTTCGCGATCCGCTTGATGTTGTTGGCATTCT
>JAFRWY010000125.1 GCA_017437905.1 Eubacterium sp. | reverse complement strand
GGATATCTCCGGCACGTACCTCTGCACCGACACGGATGATACCGCGATCGTCCAGATCCTTCAGTGCATCTTCGCCGACGCCCGGAATATCGCGTGTGATCTCTTCCGCGCCCAGCTTTGTATCACGTGCTTCGATCTCGTGTTCCTCAATATGTACGGAAGTGTAAACATCTTCCTTCACCAGACGCTCGCTCAAAAGAACGGCATCCTCGTAGTTATAGCCTTCCCAGGTCATAAAACCGATCAGCGGGTTCTTGCCGAGTCCCAGTTCACCCTGAGAGGTAGAAGGACCATCTGCGATCACCTGTCCTGCTTCCACATGATCTCCCGTAAATACGATCGGTCTCTGGTTGTAGCAGTTCGACTGGTTGGAACGCACAAACTTCTGCAGCGGATAATCCATCTTCTCACCGTCATCGGTCTTGATGCGGATCATCTTGGTGGATACCTGCTCTACCGTTCCGGCTTTCTTTGCAACAACACATACGCCGGAGTCAACGGCTGCCTTGGTCTCCATACCGGTTCCTACCACAGGTGCTTCGGTAAAGAGCAGAGGCACTGCCTGACGCTGCATGTTGGATCCCATCAGCGCACGGTTTGCATCGTCGTTCTCCAGGAACGGGATGAGTGCCGTAGCAACAGAGAATACCATCTTCGGAGACACATCCATGTAATCGAACATGGTCTTCGGATATTCCTGCGTTTCTGTCCGGTAACGGCCGGAAACGGAATTTCTTACGAAATGTCCCTGTGCATCCAGCTTCTCGTTTGCCTGTGCTACATGGTAATTATCTTCTTCATCCGCAGTCATATATACGACTTCATCCGTAACGACCGGATTCTGCGGATCGGTCTTGTCGATCTTACGATACGGTGCTTCGATGAAACCATACTCATTGATCCGTGCATAGGATGCAAGAGAGTTGATCAGACCGATGTTCGGACCTTCAGGGGTCTCTATCGGGCACATACGTCCGTAATGCGTATAGTGTACGTCTCGTACTTCGAAACCTGCACGGTCTCTGGAAAGACCACCCGGTCCCAAAGCGGAAAGACGACGTTTGTGTGTTAACTCACCCAGCGGGTTGTTCTGATCCATAAACTGGGACAGCTGGGAAGATCCGAAGAACTCCTTCACGGCTGCCTGTACCGGCTTGATGTTGATCAGAGACTGCGGGGAGATGTCCTCACTCGCATGTGCATCGTGTGTGGTCATACGCTCACGAACCACACGCTCCATACGGGTCAGACCGATACGGTACTGGTTCTGCAGCAGCTCACCGACCGCACGGATACGACGATTGCCCAGATGGTCGATATCATCCGGACTTCCGATACCGTATTCCAGCGTCACCACATAGTTGATGGATGCAAGGATATCGCTCTTGGTGATGTGCTTCGGGATCAGATCCAGCACATTCTCCTTGATCGCTGCCTGGATGCGATCCGGCTTTGCACCGTACTCACGCAGCAGCTTCTTCAGTACCGGCCAATATACCTTCTCGTTGATGCCCAGTTCTTTGGCATCCACATCCAGCCACTCTTCGATATCTACCATCAGGTTGGAGATAACTTTTACATTCTTCTCCTCCGTCTGGATCATTACATATTCCACAGCGGAGTTCTGGATCGTGTTCGCCAGTTCCGCATCCACCTTGGTACCTGCGGTAGCGATTGCCTCGCCGGTAAACGGATTCAGTACGTCTTCCGCAA
Organism: Eubacterium sp.; assembly: GCA_017437905.1. Taxonomy (GTDB): domain Bacteria; phylum Bacillota; class Clostridia; order Lachnospirales; family Lachnospiraceae; genus Eubacterium_Q. The sequence continues at coordinate 698 of JAFRWY010000125.1, read as the reverse complement.
GCACGTGGCCAACGATACGGTTCATGTAGGAAAGCTTCTTATTAAACTTGAAGCGGCCTACCTTGGCCAGATCATAACGTCTTGCATCAAAGAACGTAGCAGTCACATAACCTTCTGCACTCTCGATCGTAAACGGCTCACCCGGACGTACCTTGTTGTACAGCTCCTTCAGGCCTTCTTCATAGCTCTTGCTGCTGTCTTTCTCAAAGGACTTGGTGATCTTGGGCTCATCGCCGAAGAAATTCACGATCTCTTCATTGGTTCCCAGACCGATGGCACGCAAAAACACGGTGATAGGCACCTTTCTGTTACGGTCTACACGTACATAAAAGATCTCCTTATCATCGGTCTCATACTCCAGCCACGCACCTCTATTCGGAATCACCTGTGCAAAGAAGTTGGGGTTACCTGTTTTCTCATCCTTCTTGATGTCATAGTAAACACCCGGAGAACGAACCAGCTGGCTGACGATAACACGCTCAGCACCGTTGATCACGAAAGATCCGGTCTCCGTCATCAGCGGCAGATCTCCCATGAAGATCTCGTGCTCGCTGATATCACCCTTGTCCTCCTTGCTCATCAGGCGGACTTTTACCATGAGCGGAGCCGCGTATGTAGCGTCGCGCTCCTTGCACTGCTCAATCGTATATTTGATATGATCGGTGCACAGTTTAAAGCCGACAAATTCAAGACGGCAG
>JAFRWY010000124.1 GCA_017437905.1 Eubacterium sp. | reverse complement strand
GGCATCAATCAAAAGATCAAGACTCTGCGTCGGCATGGCTACGGCTATCCAGATGATGAATACTTCTTTCTCAAAATCATGGATGCGAGTCGGAAGGAATATGTCCGGAATCAGCCATCACACAGAATTTGTGATTGAACCTATAAAAGTTAAAACTACAGTTTTATATTTCAATGGCAAAATGCATATATGAAAGTATTCAACCTCATAATCTGGAGAATAATCAAACATATCATTTATCATTTCTCCATCAACCCCTGTAACAATAGCAGACATGCCCTGATAAGCAATAGGAACTACATAATCTAAATAATCACATGTCACAAGTTCAATACAGCTAGTATCATTTTCAATACAATTCCTTACTATGTTAAGTATTTCATAGCACTACTTTACATCTACCTCGCGGGCTCTTTTTGTAACATCAAATGGTAGTATATCAGTTCCATACATTTTATGAGATAAATCACTCATGCTATCAAATAAGAATAATTCCGACTCATGTTTATAAATATCTCTAAGGACTGTTTTTAATGCGATTTGATGAAGCATTTTATTGTTTGGCTTATTAATATATGCGTCATTATTTTCATAGTCTTGAAACAATTTGCTATCACATTTTCTACATATCACTCGAAAAATACCAGCATTTTTCACTCCCGAGTCCGAATCGAAGAGCTGTGTATCCAATAATGAATTGAATGAATTAATCTTTCCATCCCATGCTATATTCTTTAGACAAAATCGAGGAACTGTATGCGAATCACAAATATCTCCTTCAACTCCACATATTAGGCATTTTTTATGCTTTGCACTATACCTGCTATCCTTGATCATCCCATTTAGAAACTTTCGAGCTTCTAAAACTTCTTCTTTAGAGAATTCATTTGTATTAAAATCAACTTTAAACATATTATCAATACCGGACTCCACCTTCCACCACACCACCAACTTCATACATCTCAAACACATAATTATAATAACACTAAATCTCCATCATCCGTGCAACCTTAAGGATCAAATGTGCACTGCTGTTTGCATTGATTTCGCCATTCATCACCATAGCTACCGCTTCCTGCAGGGGTACTTTCACCACTTCAAGATGCTCATTCTGATCCAGATGCTGTTCCGATACCTTCACACAATCCTTTGCAAGAAATAAATGCATCGTATTTGTCAGTTTCGAAGTAGATTCCCATGTCCCGCCCAAATATTCCCAGGAGTCACTACTATATCCGGTTTCTTCCAGCAGTTCCCTTTTCGCTACAGCCAAGGGATCCTTCTCATCTTGGTTGAACATTCCGGCCGGACATTCGATCACTTCCATCCCACAGGCATAACGATATTCTTTCTTCAGAAGGATTTCTCCATCTGTGGTGATGGCTGCGACCATAGCCGCATCCGGGATCGTTACGGTATAGAAATCATCGATCACCGCACCATCTGGCAGCTGTACCTGATTCTTCCTGACGATGACATGAAAGTCATCCAACAGAACATCCGATTTCATTGTCTTCCAATCCATATCTCGTATCTCCAACAATGATAGTGAAATCCAAACTTAACCCATGCTCGGAGCAGAGAATATAAACTCCGCATTTCCTTCAAGAACGATCTCCGGATAGCCACACGGAATAATAAAATGATCTCCCTTTTTAAATGTTTCACCATCCAACTTAGCCTCACCGGAGATTACCGATCCAATCATAAAGGGTTCAGTCTGATTCAGTGTCTCGTGGCCATCTAAATCACCCTTCCACACCTTATAATACTTGCATGCGTAAAGCTTCTTCATCCACGAATCTCCCACCGGAGCATCCGCACGGCGCTCAACGAATGGCACCTCGATCACATCCAGACTTTTTTCGATATGCAGTTCCCTCGGTTTTCCATTCTGAAGACGCCCGTAATCATACAATCGGTAAGTGATATCACTGCTCTGCTGCGTTTCCAGAATCAGTGTCCCTGCCTTGATCGCATGAACTGTCCCCGGATTAATCTGGAAGAAATCGCCCTTTTTGATCGGTACTTCACGGATCAATTCATTCCACCGTCCGTCATGTACCATATCCGACAGTTCCTCACGTGTCTTTGCATTATGGCCGATAACGATGGTCGCATCCGGAATACAATCAAGGATATACCAGCACTCCATCTTTCCAAGCGAACCGTTCTCACGCTCTGCAGCATATACATCATCCGGGTGCACCTGAATCGATAAGTCTCCGTTCGCATCAATGATCTTTGTAAGAAGAGGAAAACGGTCCAAAGGAAGATTCCCGAAAAGCTCCGGATGCTCCTTCCAGAGAACAGAAAGCGGAGTTCTATCATAGGTTCCTCCACATATACTTCCTTCTCCGTCCGGGTGTGCACTGACTGCCAAACATTCACCGGTATGATCCGATGGCGTATCATATCCGAAATCATCATGCAATCGTCTTCCACCCCAGATCGTTTCCTTAAAAACAGGGTTCATTCGTAGGATTTCCATAGTCTCTGTTCCTCCGTCACTGTCGACTTTCATTATAGCAAAAAACAAACTGTCCGACCACCCATTTCAAGGCTTTTAAGCCTTAAAAAGGGCGGCCGAACAGTAACCTTATCTCTCCGCCAATTTCATCAATTCATCCATAACTAACTTCACCGCCTCATCACGGTCTGCAAGACAAGTTCCCTTCGCTCCGGCATAGAACTTGATTGTAGGCTCTGTTCCGGACGGGCGCACCAAAAACCACGCATCATTATCCAAACGATAATAGAGCATATTCGAGGAATGCACTCCTGCTTCCCGCTCCTCGCCGGTCAAAATATCCTTATACTTATTCAGCTTATAATCGGTAACCGAAAGGCACTTATGTCCTGCGAACTCTTTCAGCGGATTTGCCCGCAGATTTGCGATGATCTCATCAATTCGCTTCTTTCCTTCGATTCCGGCAAGTTTCAGCGACTTCAGACTCTCACTGTAATATCCATACTTCTCATACAGTCGCTTCATCTCATCCCAAAGAGTCAGCCCTTTGTTATGAGCGACAGCTGCAGCTTCTGCCAGCAACATCGCTGTACCAACAGAATCCTTGTCCCTTGCATAGGTTCCGGGGAGACACCCGTCACTGTCTTCAAGGCCAAAGACATAGTTATATGTTCCTTCCTGCTCATACTCCCGGATCTTCATAGCGATATTCTTGAATCCTATCAAACCGCTTGCTTCGCAGAACACTCCATAATCCTTACAGATGTCCCGCACCATATCCGAAATAACGACTGTCGAAACAAGTGCCGGATTCTTCGGCATCTTGCCAAGTCTGGACATATTCGAAAGCACATACTCCGTAAGCAGAGCACCCATCATATTTCCTGTGAAATGTACATACTCCCCGGTCTCTCTGTCCAGTACCCGGATGCCGGTTCGATCCGCATCAGGATCAGTCAGAATGATCAGTTCAGCCTTCACCTCTTTTGCAAGCTTCTCTGCAAGAGTAAACGCTTCCGGATTCTCCGGATTTGGCTTCTTCACTGTCGGGAACCCGCCGTCCTGGATTGCCTGTCCGGGAACCGTATAAACGCTCGCAAATCCACTCTCAGCAAGGACTCGGTTCACGGGGATCAGTCCGGTCCCATGAAGCGGACTATAGACGATAGGACAATCTTTTGCCTTAACACACTCCTCCGGTTGCAGTCGTACAGAAAGAACCTCTTTAATAAAAGCATCATCAACATCCTGTCCGATCACATGGAACAAAGAGTTCGTCAATAGTTCCGGAAGCGCAAGTGACTTACAGTCGTTCAAGTTTCCGATCTCCGCAACCTCTTGCATGATTGCTTTATCCTGCGGAGGTACTACCTGAGAGCCGTCTGCTCCATAGACCTTATATCCGTTATCCTCTTTCGGATTGTGACTGGCGGTGATATTTACGCCGGCATCACAGGATAGATACCGTACGGCAAAACTGAGCATCGGCGTCGGATGAAGGTTCGGGAACATATGCACCTCAATCCCATTCGCGACAAGTACAGCGGCTGTCTCCAGAGCAAAATCCTTGCTGTTGTAGCGATTATCGAAAGATATCGCAACACGTGCACATTTTCTACCATCCGAAATAAATCCCTCTTTAAGGAGATGATTTGCCAATCCCTGCGTCGCCTTTCTTACAGTATAGCGGTTCATCCGATTGGTTCCTGCGTCCATAGCTCCCCGGAGTCCTCCGGTTCCGAATTTCAGATCTTCGTAGAACCGTTCTTCGATTTCCTTCTCATCCCCGGATATTTGGCGAAGCTCCTGTTTCGTATCCTCGTCAATGAGATCACTTGCAAGCCACTCTTCATATATTGCCTTTGCATCCATGATTAACCCTCTTCTACTGCTCTTTCTTCTGCCACAGATTCTTGTAAAATTTGATCTTCGGCTCATTCCCACTTGGCCGGATCACTACCCATGAACCATCGTCCAGGAACAGTTTGATCACATTCGATTTTGGCAAGGTAAGTTCAGTCTTCTCTCCCGTCAGAAGATCATAGTGAATGGAAAGCTTATAATCTTCCTTCGCTACTACCTTCCTGCCTTCCACTTCACGGATATCTCCGTTCCGATATTCATCGACCATAGCTTCCATCTTCTTCGCACCTTCGATGCCTGGAAGCGTCTGTGACTCCTGAATGTCCTCCAGGTAACCAAACTCGTCATAGAGGTCATTTAAGACATCTACAAGCGTCTTCCCCTTGCTCTTATAGTAGTTGGCAGCTTCTGCCGCAAGAATAGTCGACTGTACGCCATCCTTATCACGGGTGAATTCCTTGATCATGTAACCATAAGACTCTTCATACCCGAACAGGAACTGTTTCTTTCCTTTGTACTCGCGGATCTTATCACCGATGAATTTGAAACCGGTCAGAGTAGATTCCACTTCCACACCATACTTAGCAGCAACACGAGCACCTAAGGACGCCGTAACGATCGTATCAAAGACGATTCCATTTGTTGGAAGTGTCCCCTTCTCTTTCTTGGTGGAAAGCAGGTACTCCAACAGAACCGCACCGGTCTGATTTCCTGTCATATAGACATAATCACTTTCGTGCTTTACCACGATTCCCAGGCGGTCACAATCCGGATCCGTTGCAACAATTAGGTCTGCATCTTTCTCCTTTGCCACCTCAACCGCAAGTTCAAATGACTTTTTATTCTCGGGGTTCGGAGATTTCGTCTTACTGAACATCGGATCCGGAATACACTGTACGCCAACGGGATAAACTGTATAGCCGAGGCGGTTCAGCATCGTACGGACCGGAACATTTCCTGTGCCATGAAGCGGGGTATATACTATACTGAGACTCTTATCTTCCCCAGGTCGCTCCTGTACGGTCTCCAGAGCCTTGTAGTATGCCTCATCCACTTCAATCCCGATGTATTCGATATTCGACTCTTTCTCAGGATCGATCTTAATATCCAGCAGATCCTCCACACCCTCGATATACTTAATGATCACATCCGTATCTCGGGGTACGGATTGGCAACCATGATGATCGTAGGTCTTATACCCATTATATTCCGGCGGATTGTGGCTGGCTGTCACATTGATTCCGCCCGCCGCCTGAAGATACCGGACTGCAAAACTTAACTCCGGTGTCGTCCTGAGACTCTCAAAGAGATATACATGAATATCATGAGTCGCCAGAACCTTAGCGGCTTCCTCACAGAACTCCTGGCTATGGTTCCGGTTATCACAGGCAATCACCACACCCTGCTTCTTTGCTTCTTCGCCTTGAGCCTCGATAAACCGGGCAAAACCCTCCGTATTCTTTCGAATCGTGTATTTGTTCAGTTTGTTTGGTCCGGGTCCCATGATCGCACGGATTCCACCGGTACCGAATTTTAGATCCTTGTAGAAGCACTCTTCAATCTCAGAATCCGAAAGATTCTTCAGCTCATCAACCATAATACCTTTATCTAACCAACGTTGGTATTCTTCCTTATATCCCATGGCATCTATTCTCCTTGTCTACATCTCTACTGTGCCTTAGATGGAAAGGCGGAAACCGATAATTCTTTCATTGACAAATCATATAAATCATGCTACTGTATCTGCAGTGGTTGCGCTACGCTGCTCGAGAGGCGCGTAGCCGAGGGAGTCCATGCGTGGGCTCCCTTTTTATTCAGTCAAAGGAGTTATCATGGAAGAGAAGCCCTTCCTCACTTACGATCAACAATTACAAAAGCTTATAGATAAAGGATTATCTATTCACGATTATGATTCCGCCAAAGAAGCATTAAAGAGAATCAGTTATTACTCTTTGATCAGTGGATACAAAACTCTCTTCAAAGATACATCCTCAGGAATGTACCGACGTAATGCTTCATTTGACGAGATCACCGCACTATACCTCTTTGATGAAGAACTTCGATCGATTTTTCTTAAGCATATTCTTCACATCGAACGTAAAGTTAAATCACTTGTTTCTTACTACTTCTGCGAGGTTCACGGGGAAAATCAGCAGGAATACCTCTCTCCCGGCAATTATACCATCACAAGACAGAACTCTCGTGATGTGCAGCGTCTGATCAACGCTCTCACACACGCCATCTCTTTACCGACTCATTATGATTACATTGTGCACTATGCTACAAACTATCATAATGTTCCGTTATGGGTCGCTATGAACGCTATAACCTTTGGTCAGTTATCCAAGCTGTACCAATACCTTCCAAACAGCATACAATCCAGGATCAGCAGGGAATACCCGCATGTAAGTGAGCGTCAGCTTCACCAGTTTCTTCGTGTCCTGACGAGCTGCCGAAATGTCTGTGCTCACGGGGAGCGTCTGTATTCCTTTAGGATAAATGAATCCATACCCGATACTATTCTGCACAGGAAATTAAACATCCCACGAGTCAACGGACAATACATTTGTGGAAAAAGTGACCTTTTCAGCGTGGTCATTGCATTGAGATATCTTCTGGATCCGAACGAATTCAAGACGGTCAAACGTCAGTTATCCTCTTTAATTCGAAATGTATTAACACAATGCCCCAGCCTTACCGAGCAGCAGCTATATGAGCAGATGGGATTCCCCTTAAACTGGTCAAGGGTAACGCGATACAAAAAATAGCAATCTACCATCATTTTTTAAGTTCGTACTTGATTTTATCGCTTACGGATATCTCTTCGCCAATCTGTACCTCGATCAGCTGCAATTCCGTCTCTGCGATAACCGTATGCTTGCATCCGGCGGGCATGGTGATGTCATCTCCGGCAACGACCTTTCTGGCCGCGCCGTCAACAATGGTCTTACTTCCGTCTCATCCGATCCTCTTCTGCTCTTCCTTGCCAAACTGCTCCCCTCCTTTTCCTTCAAGGTATTCTTCCAGAAATCTCTCATACATTTCCATCTGATCTCCGAACCGGAAATGAACCTCGATTTCCTTTTCCTGCGTTACAAGTATCTTATCAATGATCTGGACAACCACCGTCCGGTTCAGTGCGGTCACATTTCTTTGCCGCTTAAACTCTTCCATCCATGTATGGTCACGGATGTTCCGGTTGATCATAAGCTCCCGTTCCTTTTCGACGGCTTTTATCGCCTCTTCGTTCTCACGGATCTGTCGATTATAATTCTCCCGGAAATGATCATACTCCTGCCGGTTAAGTGTACCATCCTGCAAACTTTCAAAGAGCTTCATCTTGAACCGCTCGCTGCGCCGGATCAATTCCTGCAGGCGTTCGATCTGCCGGTCATAATCCTGCACATTGGTTTCCCTTGCCGGCGCTTCCTCAGCGGCCAGAAGAAGCTTCTCCATATCCGCCACAACTTCCCCCTGATTACGGACAGCGGCAAGAACCGCTTCCGTAACGGATTCCTCCGGGATCATATGGGAAGTACAGCCTTTACCCGCCTTATGCGTCGAACATACGTAATAGACATACCTTTTCCCGCCGCGGGTATAATGCCGCCTGACCATGCTTTTCCCGCAATCCTGACAGAAAATATATCCGCAGAGGGGATAGACGACTTCCTTTCCGGGAGGGATCCGGACATCCTTCTTAAAGAGGCGCTGCACCATCTGATAATCCTGCTTTGATACCACCGGAGCGTGCGTCCCCTCGATCCGGATCCATTCTTCCTTTTCCTTCGGCAGACATTTCTTCACCTTATAGTTTGGCGTGCCGGTCTTCCCCTGTACCAGGACACCGGTATAAATTTCATTTTCCAAGATGCGGCGGATCATGGACGGATACCACTTCGCTTTATCCGAAGAACGAAACCCGGTCTGCACTCCCTGATCCTGGGACAGCTTATACTCCATGGGCGAAAGCACGCCCTCCGCATTCAGCTTATCCGCGATCTTTTCCGCACTCATTCCCTGTATCCGCCACCGGTAAATGGCTCGGACGATCTCCGCTGCATAGGTATCCGGAACCAGCCTGTTATGATCCTTTTCATCTTTGCGGTAAAGTCATTCGCATCTCCTCCTTCCGGCAGAGTGAGGAATCCGGTTTACTTTCCGGTGTCCACAAGACATGTGCGCCGGCGATCAGGCAAACCAATTTTTCCTCCTAAGCCTTAGGCGAGAAAAAATGGCCTTTTGTTCCAGAAATGAGAAATTTCACAAAAAAAAGACAGACCACCACGGGTCTGCCTTAATCTCGATATTTCATTTTCAGGTCACCGCAATTCTATTTTCAGAACAAAACTGAAGTATCCGTATTCAAATCCTTCCACGCGCGTTCAGAAAAAATACTATCCTCCGCTTATACCTAAAATAACTGATCACGTTCTTATCTACTTTGAAAGCTTCCGAGATACCGAAATACAAAAGATGAATTCTGCTCCAATTCCATATATTCCTTGTAGGAACCACCTGAACATTCGATCAGGTAATGGTAATTTCCAAGCTCTGTCTTTTCAGGCCGTTCATGAATCGTGACCAGTTCCATCCCGATACGTTCCAGATCGGCCATCAACCCCGGGAAACCATTAGCCGGACCTGAGGCGATAAATGCCATATAGTCTGACCCGGATACTGAAGGCTCTTCCATAGACAGAACATAGAACCTTGTTTTATTGCTCTCATTATTCTGAATACCTGCAGCAAGTATCTCAAGCCCATATACATCAGCGCACGCTGCCGCTGCTATCGCTGCACAGGATGGATCATTGCCTTCAGAAACCATTTTGGCTCCTTCAGCTGTACTTGACACTTCGATCACTTCAGCGTCCGGGAGTTTTTCCTTCAGCCATTCCCTCCCCTGGGTTATACCCTGCTTATGGGAATACACCGTCTTAATTCCTTCAAGTTTCGCTCCGGGAAGAACAAGCAGATTCTGATTGATCGGCAGTATCACCTCTCCGACTACAGATACCTTATCCTCCGCTATTAAAGTATCCACATAATCGACGACTGCACCCCCGATCGTATTCTCCTGAGGAATCACAGCATAGTCACTCTCTCCGTTCACCAAAGCCGATACCGCTTCACTTACCGTAGTGTATGGCCTGTATATTCCCTGCTTGTCAAAGAATACGCCACATGCATCCTGTGTGTATGTTCCTTCCGGTCCAAGAAAGCTTATTACTGCGGAGCTATAATCCTTACTAACAGCTGTTTCCTGAGCTGTTGTCAAAGGCTCCGTCTCCTCGTGTTTTATGCATCCTGTCAGCATCAAACTGACAATCATCAAAAATAGAATAACAGTTCTCTTATTCATAGCACAAATGTCCTGATAACACTCCTCTAATCCCGGTCTCTCCCGCCCTTGGTAGTTGTTCAACTTGGACAAGTAATCCTAGGATTCCTTCTGCCTTGGCAGTTGTTCAACTTGGACAAGTAATTTGGGGCTTTCTCCAGCACCGGCTCCTTCCACGCTGCGTTCAGGAAGTGAACTATCCTTATCCCTCTGGTCCACTATGTTCAGCCGCCACTCAGTCTTTCCTTCAAAAGCGTATTTCTTTTAGTTACCGTCACATTCTTCACCGCATAAGCCAGAGCCTTCTTCGTTCCGATCACAACCATAACCTTCTTAGCCCTTGTGATCCCGGTGTAAATGAGATTCCTCTGCAGCATTACGAAATGATTCATCATTATCGGCATAACGACGATAGGATATTCGGATCCCTGGGCTTTATGGATTGTTGTTGCGTAGGCATGAACCAGCTCGTCCAGCTCCGTAATATCATATTCGATCCTTCTACCGTCAAAGACTGCTGTCAATGTCCGGTTCGCCTCATCAACGGAATCGATGATCCCGATATCTCCGTTGAACACTTCCTTGTCGTAATTGTTCCTCACCTGCATCACCTTGTCTCCGGGGCGATAGCAGTACCCGCTCCTCCGGACACAGGGTTTCGGCATCATCACCTTTCCCCGCCCACGAAGAAACATTTCCTCCTCCGGCGGGTTAAGCGCCTCCTGCAGGGCAAGATTAAGATTCGTCGCTCCGACAACGTTTCTCTGCATCGGCGTAAGCACCTGGATCTGCTCCGGTTCCGCATGATAGTAATTCGGGAGCCGATCTTTCACCATAGATACGATATTGCTCAGCGCTGCATCCGGATCCTCCTCTTCGATAAAGAAAAAGTCTGACTGCTTACCGTTACTGATGTCCGGCATCTTTCCTTCATTAACCCGGTGCGCATTGGTTATGATCCGGCTTTTCTCTGCCTGCCGGAAGATCCTTGTCAGCCGGATTACCGGAAACGCCGCTGAATCAATAATATCCCGCAGGACATTTCCCGCTCCGACGGAAGGAAGCTGATCGATGTCACCGACCATGATCAGTCTCATGGTTCCGGGGATGGCCTTAAGAAGAGAATTCATCAGGATAATATCGATCATGGAGCATTCATCTACGATCAGCACATCTCCCTCCAGCGGATTCTTCTCATCCTTCTGATATCCCTCCGGCGGTTTACATTCCAAAAGACGATGCAGCGTCTTTGCTTCCATCCCGGTTGCTTCCGTCATTCTTTTGGCTGCACGCCCTGTGGGAGCCGCGAGGAGGATCTTCAGTCCATACGCCCTGAATGCGGAAATGATCCCGTGTGTTGTCGTCGTCTTACCGGTTCCGGGTCCTCCGGTCAGAACCATCACCTTTGCCGTGGCCGCTTTCCGGATGGCTTCTGCCTGGATCTCATCATATTCCATTCCCGTGATCTTCTGGATCGCACTCACATCGACAGAAAGCGAATCATTCCCGGTGCTGCGTCTGGCTTCCATCAATCTTGTATAGAGCTTATCTCCTGCCGGAGATGCGGCCAGCTTCTTAAGCTTTCCCGCAACACCCTTTTCCGCAAAGTAAAACGGTGGAAGATAGATTGCCGTGATCGGATTTCCTTCCTCATCCAGTCTCTGGATTTCCTTCTCCCTGATCAGTTCCTCCTTCTTCAGCATATCATCCATCGTCATGACTACTGTTTCCGGTGAAGCATCCAGCAGTTCGGAAGCCGTCTTCACAAGCTGCTCCTTCTCTGCAAAAACATGTCCCTCATTGGAGAGTTCCGAGAGCGTGTACATGAGCCCACTTCGAAGCCGGACATATGACTCCTTCTCAAATCCAAGTTTTGATGCGATCAGATCTGCCGTCTTAAATCCGATCCCCCAGATATCATCTGCAAGCCGGAACGGGTTCTCCTTCATGACGGAAATACTCTCATTCCCGTACTGCTTATAGATCTTCGCAGCATAAGAAGTAGACACCTGATGCTCCTGAAGAAAGAGCATGATATTCTTCACTTCCTTCTGCTTCTCCCAGGATTCCCTGATCATCCTGACACGCTTCTGTCCGATCCCTTCCACTTCGATCAGGCGGCCGGTATTCATTTCGATAATATCAAATGTAGCGTCCCCGAATTTCTGTACGATCTTCCTGGCAAACTTCGGACCAACCCCTTTTATCAGTCCGGAGCCCAGGTACTTCTCCATGCCATAAACCGTAGCAGGAAGGGTCTCCTCCCAGTTTTCTGCCACAAACTGTTTCCCGTACTTTGAATCTACTTTCCAGTTACCCTCCACAAGCAGAACGGATCCAACATTAGCATCCAGCAGATTTCCAATCACCGGCACAAGCTCACTGTAATCCTTCACCCTGCATTTCAGGACGGAGTATCCGTTCTCCGGATTCTGATATGTGATTCTCTCTACGACGCAACGGATCTTCTGCATCGTTCTCCTCCGTAGTATCTTTCCGGGCTTGATGCCGGCCTTGGTATTTGTTCAACTTGGACAAGTAACCCCGGGCTTCTTCAAGCCTTGGTAGTTGTTCAACTTAGACAAGTAATCCAGAGCTTCTTCCGATCTTGAAAACTCTGGCAAGGATAATCAATCATACTCCCGCCACCAGCGTCCGGAAGCGTACCCGATAGATTCATCTGAGAACAGACTGTCCTCTGCGTCACCTCCGTATAATGTCCGTCCGGGCTCCGGCGTGATCAGATGCGATGCATCCGTATGAGTCGCTACGTACTCTCTGGTAAAACGCTCTGCGCTGTCATCCCATGCATGATCTGAAAGTACAAATGCTCCCCAATGTACCGGTGTCACATAATCCGCATGAAGGATATCTCCGGCGCGGACCGCCTCCTCCGGAAACATATGGACACCTGACCAGCGTGGGCTGTACTGCCCGCATTCCAGGATCGCCAGATCAAAATCCCCGTACACCTCATGAATCTTCTCAAAGCGGTCGTTCATCCCGCCGTCGCCGCTGTAGTAGATCTGCCGGTTCTCATCCTTCAGGACAAGAGACGCCCACAAGGTATCATTTGAATCTATGAGTTTCCGTCCTGAAAAATGCTGCGTCGGTGTACAGGCTATAGTAATGCCTCTGTACTCATACTCCTCCCACCAGGCCATATTCTGAATCTTTTCAGCATCCACACCCCAGCGGAGCAGATGCTTTTCTATCCCCAGCGGAACAAAGTACCGATCCACCTTACCGTCAATCTTCTTCACCGTATCCATATCCAGATGATCATAATGATCATGTGAATAGAACACCATATCAATATGGGGAAGCTCTTCCGCGGTAATTGGGCATCTTGCGAAGCGTTTTACACCAATCCATGAAAACGGTGAAGAACAATCGGAAAGCATGGGATCGATCAGAATATTCAGGCCATGCATCTGGATCAGGAAGGCAGAATGGCCAAACCAGGTATATGAGAAATCCGATATCCCGGGATCCGAGAGGAAAACCGGTGTCACGCTTGGGAGTTCATCCTTCGGCTTCTTCCCTTTCTCTGAATACAGATTGTTTTCTCCATCCCCGCCAGTCATTAGCTGAAATGAATCACCATTGGTGAAATGCTTATCCTTGAAATAGGATTCATCCGTTCTCAAAGCATAAGCCTCTTTATCCTTTCCGGTAACATTTCCGCCAAACCCGGGATGCAGCATAACCACGATCCAGGCCAGAAGAAGGATCCCGGCAATCGATGCAAAAATGATGATCAACACGCGAAGCCACCTCCTCTTCTTCTTTCCGGATTTACCGCTCAAAGAATTATCCGTTTTTTGTTCCATGTTCTCAGTACCCATATTCCTATGTACTCCTCGGATCATCTTGAAAACCAACAAGGATTTTTACAACCCGACAGCACGCGCTTGGGGCAATCCTATTCTATCATAATCGGACAGAACCGACCATAAAAAGAATATGCAAAACCTTCAACGACCGAACCACGATGCAACGATGGAGTGCAACAGACTCTAAAAAACTCATTAATTTTTTAGAATCAGTTAGTTTTCTGCTGGATTAACACATTTGGTATGCCCTGACGCTCACGGCTTGCCACCGGGCTTGGTAGTTGTTCAACTTGGACAAGTAGTTCCGAATCTCACCGGCTCCGGCACTTGTTCAACCTGGACAAGTAATTCCGGCCTGCCCCGGCTCCGGCGGAGGGTCAAAACACAGTGTAAAAAATCGGATTAACAAACAGAATTGACCCGCCCCTCCACCAGGAAAACTACCCGGTCAGAGGGGTGGGTCAAATCTAAATGCAAATGTTAGGCCAATCATCACTTGACGATCAACATATAGTGTGAAAAGTCGAATAAGCGTGATAAGTGTGCTTTCCACTTCTCACAGTTCTCACGGTTCGCCAGGGCTTCTTACAGCCCCGACAGTTGTTCAACTTGGACAAGTAATCCCTGTCTGCTGCCGGTCTTGGTAGTTGTTCAACTTGGACAAGTACCGCTCACGGGCAGTTTACTTGTTCAGATTTTCACCTGGTAAAAACGAGATGAAAAAACGTAAGCAACGTGCAGGGTGAGCCTGCACTGCCTGCTGGGGACTCCGTCCCCAGTCCCCTGCAGTTCATATCACTCATAACAAGACCGGTCATAATATCAGTTACATTTAAGCTGCTTTTACGACCTTATCATATTCAAATATGGCCACATCTTTTACCATAACCTGAAGGCGATTCACTATCTCTTCCAGTTTTTCCGCAATCTCATCACTATAATATACTTCACCACACTGAGAACAAACAAGTGC
>JAFRWY010000123.1 GCA_017437905.1 Eubacterium sp. | reverse complement strand
TGATTTCAGGATTCTCCGTGTCTCGCTCGTTAAAAAACGTTCTCTCATTCAGATCACTTATGCGTATAGGCGGTAACGGCTTGTTATAATTCACAATGTTTATCTGTTTTTCAGACACATATATTTGGATTGGCTTACCATATAAAAAAGAGCGCAATGAATTGATGGCATTCTTGCATTTTTCCAGCCGTCCTTCAGTAACTCCCTTGATTGGAAGAACCGGAATCGCTTGCAGCCCCCGAACATCACGGTGGCTGCACTTTCTGCATCCCATTTATATAATTGAATTCATCGAGTCTATCAACATCTTCCAAAGAACTGTTTTTTTCTACCCCCTCCCGCAGCACTTCTTATACTTCTTCCCGGATCCGCACGGGCAGGGATCATTCGGGTAGACCTTCTTGACTACCTTTGTAATTGTCCTTTCCGGACTATTTTGATATCTGTAGGTCGGAACCTCCGCAGCATTACTATCCAGATCCACCTGAACGCCCATGTCCCGGAGCTGATCACCCGCCTCCTGCAGAATCCTGGCAGCATCCGAGCTTCCCGGAACTACTGTGATCGGACCTTCGGATTGAGGTGACATACTTTGCATTTCCGCCGGGGTATGTCCGTGATTCGTCCAGAGTCGTGTCGAATTAGCCAGATCCATCAGATGCCCCAGGAACTCATTCGTTTCATCAAGACTTTCCATCTTAATCCCGTAGTTTTCCAATTCCGAGAAGACATCCTGAGCCAGTTCCCCCGAATCTGCATGTCCGGCAGAGTTCCCGTTATCTCTGGCCATGAGTTGGATGGACAACGCCAATTCCTTCGCTGCATCCTCGGGCGAAGAATCCTCCATAGCTTCCTTCTGTATCTGACTTCCGTAACGTTCCTCCAGGTACTTCCGGAAACTCTGAAGCGCCGCAGACTCTTCCATGTACCATTCATCCTCATAACGAAGAAATGTTTCCTTGTCCGGCGTATATCTGTCTATCTTCCGTGCCCTCTCGTACAGTACTCTGTACTCGGAGTCGGCCGTCATCTCATGGAATCGGTCCAGATCAGCTTCCTTGAGCTCCCGTTTCTTATTCCCTCCAAACGATTTCAGCCGATCCAGTTCTTTCAGAACAGCGGTCTTAAACACCATATTCACCACATATCCAAGAACAGAGCACACCACTTCCGGAATATCATCCCCCACGATATGATGAACCACATACATGGAAAAATACTCCGGAGAATAAAACAGCGTCGTTCTGTAGCATCCGGATCTCTTTATGTACGCGTCCCCATTTGCAGGCCAGTTTTCATACATGGCCATCAGCTGAAGCAGTTCTTTTATAAAGATCACACCATACAGATTCACGGCGGCCTTCGTATAATCACAGATCTTCAGGAAATACTCCCTTCGCCGACAGAAAACCTCATCCTCAAGAAGTGATACAAAGCGCTCCCTGCAGCCAAATGATCCAAGAACATCTTCCAGCATTTCATTCGATGAAGAGATTCCAAGACACATCCCTTCAAAAAGAACATCGTTTGCCAGTACTCTCGACATGAGATCCACAGCTTTCTCTTTTGTCACCCGGGTTTCAGAGATCTCGATCTCCATGATCTCCCTGAGCAGTTCAATATCCTCCGGTGACAATTCGGATTCCAGATCAAACTCGATTGCATGGGGAATCTCCTCATGAATCAGTTCTCCGACCTCTTGAAAGCTCCTCTCCACGATCATCCGAAAATCCTCATTTACCGAGACAAACTTTGAAAAAAGGAAAAACAGGCTTTTTACCTCTTCTGCCGAATAATTGTTCAAATGCTTATGAATCTGAGCCACAGTCTCCTTAGCCATAATCAGCCTTCCTCTCTTTTATTCCTCGGAGAACATCCTCCACATTTCCCTCTCCCACTCGTCCCTGCAAATCCCGGCACTCTTCATCAGCCGGACAAGCGTCATGAAAGCAGCTTTCTTCTTTGCCTTGGTCTTTCCGCCTGCCCGGCCGAGGCCATCAACGCCCCCACAGATACAGGTGCAGGACCATTCATCCTGACCAAACTCTTCAAACTCATATACCGGTTGATCGATATACTTCTTCTGATACAGTTCCTGAAGCTGATTGATCGCATCCTCAAGTCTCGGTTCGATCCCGGCATCACTGAGCCGGATCCACAGTCCATGATCAACCAAAAAAGCATATGCCAGTCGCGCTGCAAGCTCCCTGGCTCCGCTTCTTGTCTCAGCATCGGCTTCCACCCTTTGCATGATCCATACCCCGGTATCGTTCTCCGGCGCCTGAAACCGAAGTGAACAGTGATAATCATAATCGGTTCTACGCTGATTCACGGATACATGTCGATCCACTTCATATTCCGGCATCTGTCCAAAATGCTTCTGATGCCATGCATTCATCAGTTCATAGTAGGTGGTCTTAAGGATTCTGTCCGGATGCATCAGCTGGATACAAAGCAGCCGGTCAATCACTTCCTCCAAAGTCTTCCAGTCCCAATCCGAATCGATAACAACCGCTCCGATCAGCGCTTCCATCATATCCTCCGCAGCAGAATCCGAAGGATGTTCTCCTGTTCCATACAGGATGTATTGATCAAGCCCCAGTTTCCTTGCCCTGTCGCTCAGATACTCTCCACAGGTAAAATGCTCCCGGATCCGACTTAGTTCCCCTTCTCCATGTCGGGAGTAAAACGGCTCCTCCGTACGGGTCACATCCACATCCGTCAGCTGACGGATAACCTCCTGTGTCACAACCTGATTCAACACAGAATCTCCAAGAAACTCCAACTTTTCACAGTCACCGATTCCGTATTCCAGCGCAAACGCCCTTCGCGTAAACGCCTGCCGGAGCAGGTTCTCATTTATGAATTCATATCCGATAATCTGCCGGATCTCCGCAACCGGCGATGGCAACGGGAGCTTCAAAAGATTGATATGCATCGTAAGGTCTTCCGTCCATCCATCAATATCAAACCCATCATCCCAGTAGTCTATGCCCTTCTCCGGAACAAACGACGTATCATCTTCGTCTTCCTCTTCCCCCGGATCCATATCCTCTTCCGCCTCGTAATCCGGATTCAGTGTGTAATCCTCCAGCAGCCTGCCCTCTTCAACAAGTGCATCCATGTAATCCCGGATCTCCAACAACTCCTCCAGCACATCATCCATTGGAAGGGCATCTGCATCCTCCGGTTCCCAGAATTCACCTTCGCCCGGCTTCACCACCTCCGGCCAGGGGCAGTTTTCCGGCCAGATCTTCTTCACTTCATTTTTCGTAGATTTAGACATAAAAAAACCTCCATGTATTCTTCCGACTTCCCATCGGGTATTATTACATGAAGGGCATAATTTCCGGTCATCTTCTCTCGAACCTCAATAACAGCGATGCTACAGTAGCCGGAAACAACCAACTACACCACCATATCCGTCAATCGGTCAGAGCATCGATTCCATATACACATCTATCCCAATGCTACCTCTCTGCCCGGAAGCCCCAGCGGTAATCCTCCGCTAAAACCACCGACCAGGATGATACACACAGAGCCAAATGCCTCATGCCATCCATGCAATGATTATTATAAAATGATACGCCCGGAAATGCAAGATGATTTCAGAGCGATTTACGGGTTCCCCGGGACCCCGCAATTATAACAGCGCGGCATC
>JAFRWY010000001.1 GCA_017437905.1 Eubacterium sp. | reverse complement strand
GTTGTTCCACCAGGAGCAGAGCTGGGTAGCCAAGTCCGGAACGGATAAACGCTGAAGGCATCTAAGCGTGAAGCCAGCCTCAAGATGAGATATCCCACTCCATAAGGAGTTAAGACCCCTTGAAGACTACAAGGTTGATAGGCACAGAGTGGAAGTGTGGCGACACATGCAGCGGATGTGTACTAATAGGTCGAGGGCTTTTCCTAAAAGATTCAGGTAGAATTCCTGAATCCGAGCGAAGCGAGGACGCGTTCTGCGACAGCAGAACCAAAACCTGCGAAGCAGGGTTTGAAAAATCGCACAGCGATTTTTGCGCCGGGATTTCGCCAAGGTAAATTGAACGGTTTGATTCACAATTGTCTTAATGTTTGTATGAAGTTTTGAAGGCACAATGCCAAAGAGAATGAGTCGTGACCATTTAGGCCGCGACTCATTTTTTATTGCTGATACGGTTCCTGATATTTAGCTTGTTGTTTTTCTCTTTCTAAGATTCTTCTTCGGTCGCCTGCATCAGTTCCGCCAGTTCCGGGTTCCGATCCCTGAGTTTCTCAAGATACCGCGTCCGTGCGTCCCGGAGCTTCTGCCAGGATTCGGGATGGGTCTCACGGAAACGGGCGTCCCGCTTGGCCCGATGCTCTCTCAAACGGGTAACATAGGCAGGATTCCGGGTCAGGATCTTTTCCTCCAGAAGCATGTGACGTTCTACGATCCGGTCCTCAAGTTTCCGGTGTTCTCCGCCGGAAGGCGCATTCTCATCCATCAGCAGCTGCATTTCCAGATAATCCAGAAATTCGTCCTCATCCGCATAGTTCCAGTAGCCGTGTGCCAGCTTCCGCTCGTCTGAAAGCAGGGAGTTAAGGTCCGTATCCGGCTGTTCTTCCAGCTTCGCGGCAAGCTTTGCCGCAATATCCCGGAGCATGGTATCCGAATCTTCCCCATAGGCCCAGGAAAGTTCTGCCAGCTGCTTGCTGTAGGCGGGGTGGGATTCGGAGGCATTTTCCTCCAACTGATAGGGCTTATCATATCCGGCATCCCGAAGTGCCAGGGAGATCCTGGAACGAACGGCTCCGGAGGAGATCAGTTCTTCGGCTCCGAAGGCACGGAGCTGTACATTTACGTCGGCAATATGACCCGCCAGGTAGAAGCGGATCCCCTGCTTCCGGTATTTCTGATATAACTGAAGCAGCCGCTCCGCGGCGGTCACATCCACGCTTCCGATACCGGCGGCGTCCACAACGATGACCCGGGTGTCCGGACGAAGCGCTTCGGTAAGTCCCTGCTCAAAATCAAAGATATTTGCGAAGAAGAGGGCGCCGGAGAACCGGTACAGCAGCACATGGCGGATCGGTGCGTAGCTTCCCTTCCGCTTCAGGCTGTGGAACCCTTCCTCCTCGGGATCCACTCCAAGGATCTCGATCTTCGGGCGGGACTGCCGCGCGATAAATGTGATGGAGGAGAGCAGTACGCCGACGATAACCCCGTAAACCGTGCCCATAAGGAGTACGGCGCCGAGGGCTGACAGGAAAATGATGAACTCCGCCTTATCCGCTTTCCGGAGTCGGTTGGCCAGGTGGAATTCGAAGGTTCCGATCAGCGCCGAGATCACGATCCCGGTCAGTACGGGAACCGGCAGATAAGAGATAAGGCCGGTGCCGATGAGCAGGAGCAGGATCATGGTCAGGCTGGCGGAGACGGACATCCATTGGGAACGGACGCCGAACTGGTCTGCAATCCCCGAACGGGAGACACTGCCGTTCACCGGACAGCATCCGGTGGCTGCGGCAGCCGCATTTCCGAGGGAATAGGCGAGGATCTCGCGACGGGGTCGAAGTGTTTCATCATATTTCAGTGCGTAATTGCTGGAAGCCAGCAGGGTTTCCGAAAGGATCACCACTGCGATGGTAAAGGTGGAGATGAGAAGCGTCTGAAAGTCTGCGGAAATGTAACTGAAATCCGGAAGCACCGGCTTCGGAAGTCCGGAACTTACCGAGGGAAGACAGGCGATCCCCGCGTCCTTCAGGGGTGTGAACGCAGTGAGAAGTGCGCCCACCACCATGACGATGGCCTGCATGGGGAGCTTTGGCATCAGACGTCTGCTGATCAGGACCACCACTACGGTGCAAAGTCCCAGCAGGAAGGAAGGCAGATGGAAGGTGACGGTTGCCTGATCATAGATATGGATCAGAAGCTCCACCAGCTCACCGCTTCCGGAGACGCCGCCGAAGAGCTTCGGGATCTGCATGCAGATGATGGTGATACCGATGCCTGTGATAAAACCGCCCATAACGGGCTGGGAGATGAATTTCAGAAGTCGGTTGGCCTTCAGCAGGAAGAAGATCAGGAGCCACATGGCCACCAGGATCGAGATAAGAGGCATGATCCGTACCGCATCCTCGGAGCCTGCGGTGATCCCCAGGGAAGTGAGCAGGGCGCCGGTGAGGGCCGCAGGGGCGGCATCCACGCCGAAGACGAACCGGGGAGAACTGGTCAGAAGGCCATAGACCAGGATCGGCAGGAAAGAGCCGTAAAGACCGTAGATCGGGGGAAGTCCCGCAACCATGGCATAGCCCATGGAGATCGGGATCGAGACCAGAGCGATCAGGACACCGATCAGAAGATCCCTGCCGGCATATTTGATTGGGAAATGTCGGATGGACATACGGTTTCCTTCGTATCCTTTCGTATAATATCTCAGTGAGCCTTACTTTCATTCTATATGAAAACGGCGGAAAGAACAATGCAAATTCCTTTTATTTTTGGTTGACAAGGAGACGGTTTTAGGGTAAACTATGCCTTGTGGTTGCGAGAACCACGGCTTAGGGGATTGGTCAAATGGTATGATAGGGGTCTCCAAAACCTTTGGTGGGAGTTCGATTCTCTCATCCCCTGCACACGGGAAACCGGGAACGGCATAGGCTGTTTCCGGTTTTTTTTGTTTCCTTTTTACATCAATAGCGGATTATATCCGTTTCTATAGAATTATTGATATCGCATAAAATTTGGACTTTTATATGGTATATTTGCACAGAATGTGTTATAATCCAAATATCTGTGGAATCGGAAAACGTAATGAATGTGTAACAGAAAATGATATCCTTGGCAGGGATGGCGCGAGAACTGTCAGGTGAAGGAGAAGAATACTATGATTCTGATTGACACACAAAAGGAAGAGTTCAGTAAACTGCGACATATCCGGATACTGAATAAAGCAGAGGAAGAGAACCAGTTTTACGGGGATTTTCTTCTGATCGGACTTGGTGGCGTCGGACGCCAATGTGTAACTGCATATAAACGGATGATGCAGGGGAAGATCAGACAGGAAGATAATGTCCATTTCCTTCTGATTGATTCGGATATTGCCGAGATGGAGGCAACGATCCAGGATTCCAGAGACGGTGTGGGACTGAATGCACTGGAGGTTATCAGTATCTACCGGCCGAATCTGGAGAATATCCTGACGGAGGGAACTCCCGAGGGACCGGTGCAGAGCACGCTTGCGAAGTGGATGCGTCCGGATTTCCCGGCGATCCAGATCGGAAGGGACGGAGCGAGAGGAAACCGTCAGGTGGGACGTCTCATGTTCTCGAACGCATATGAGGACATGCGGGTTCTGCTTTTTGAGAAACTGGAAGAGGTATATAACCGTTCCGAGGGCAAGCTGGATGTGATGGTGATCGGAAGCCTGGGCGGTGGTACCGGAAGCGGTATCCTGGCGGATGTGACCTACAACATCCGCGCATTTGCAAGATCAAAGAAATGGCGTAATTTCCGGATCGGAGGCTGTCTCCTGACACCGGATGTACTCTTTGCGAATTCCAAACTGGATTGGGCTAAGCGGGGCGTACTGGAGGCAAATGCATACGCGACACTGAAGGAACTGGAAAGCCTTCTCACCCTGACCGAACGGGGAGAAAGCTACGTATTTGAGAGCGGTACACACCGGATCTCCATGAAGGAGAATATCTTCGATTCCTGTATGCTGGTATCCGGCAAGGAGGATGATCAGGGATATCTTCCGGAGCATGTGATCTACAGTGATATTGCATATTTCCTGTACAAGCTGACCTGCGTGAAGTATGTGGGCAGCCGTCGGGAAGAAGGCACCGAGATGCTGATGCGGGATGCGTTCTTTGACAAGGCCGGTTCCCGTCTCTTTAAGGTGCTGAATGAATCGGATTATCGTATCCCGATCCGTGAGATCGAGAATATCTGCGAGTTCCAGGTGTTCAAGGAAGCGTATAAACGGATCCATGAACTGGTGGAAGATAAGCAGAAAATGATGGCGTATAAGAAGGAGAGCTTCGGAGAGATCCGAGAATTCCTGGAAGGACAGCCCGGTGAGGATATCCATTTGCAGGAAAAGGGTCTGATCAAGGTAACCTCCTTTACACGCCCCACCTATAAGCAGATCAAAAAGGGCGAGGATGAGTTCCGCAATGCGGTTCCCCGCCAGCTTGACAATTTCAACCGGGAGGTTCCGGTCATTGTCAAGTCCATCAAGAACACCATGATGTCCTCTCTGGAGAGGCATATCCAGGAGTATCTCCATACCTACGGACCGTTTATCACCGTGCAGATGATCGGTGCAAACGGCTTCGAAGGCCTGACAGAGGATTCCGGTATGGTGGCCGAGGCGAAAGCCCTGGAGGAACTCTGCCGTACTCCCATGGAGGTCGGAGAGTATCAGCGTATCATCGATTCGATCCTGGAGATCGTATCCAAGAGGTTCTTTGCTTTCCCGTCCGCAAAGCGTGAGACAGAGAAAGGATATTATGATGCCTGCACGAAGCAGATCCTTGAGACGGAGCGGAAGGCGATTCGCGAGGGTCTGAACGATCAGGATGTGTTCGGCGATGTGATCCGTATGCTGCGCCAGCGCGCAGAGCAGATCGTGGACACCTACGCACGGTTCGACCAGGATCTCTGGAATTCCGTGGAGGATCTTGCCATTTCCGGCAACAATGTCATCAGTTACATGATGAAGAAGGCAAACCGCCATGAATATCTGCCATCCGACTATGTCACCGAAGAGAAGATCGAGGACGTGCGGAAGGGAATTATCAACCTGATGATCAATCACGAGGCGGACATCGACAACGGCCGTGTGGTACCGGTGCGTCAGGAAATGGAGAAGATCTACCGGAACCTGCTGCTGGGAATCGGCGGATTCGCACCGGAGAAGCTGATCGCATCGGCATTTTCGGAGAATCCCATCACCCTGCAGGAACTCAATATGATGTTCGTATCCCCGGCAAATGCACAGCGCGAGGATATCATGCACCGTGCAGCCGAGGCCTTTGTACAGGGTGCTACCGAGAAGATCCAGAAGAAGCAGCTCTGTCTTCTGAAGAAGGAGGGTATTTCCTTCCTGGAGATGCAGCGCATCATTTCCCTGCCGAAGAACATGCCGTATTTCTCGGAGGCAGTCCGTCAGATCATGATACGGGAGCCCTACAACGAGCTGGATGAGACCATCACGCTGAATGCCGGCGAGACGGAGATCTCCCTGGAGGATATGTACGTCAATGTACCGAAGGAACAACTGCAGTGTATCGATGAACTGAAGAATTCCTATGATGCCATCGACCGGAGTACATTCTTCGGACTTCATACAGATGAGGCTGATGCATAGGAACGCCCCTGCATGTGAAAAGTGCATAGAAATGGGGCGGGAAAACGGCAAAATTTTGGGTTTACTTTTTTTGCTTTGTATCGCATAATGATAACCGTTCAGCGTACGCCCGCGAAGGCGGGAAGGTTGAACGGTTATTTTATTTTCAAACACGGATTATTTGAAACGGATAACAGATAGGAGAGTTGACATGGGTGGATTTTTTGCAGCGGCACTGAAGGAAGATTGCGTCTTTGATCTTTTCTACGGAACCGATTATCATTCACATCTGGGAACACGACGTGCCGGACTGGCAGTGTACGGAAAGAACGGGTTCAACCGTGCGATCCATAACATTGAGAATTCTCCCTTCCGGAGCAAATTCCATGCCGATCTGAAGGAGATGGAAGGAAATGTGGGAATCGGTTCGATCTCCGATTATGATCCGCAGCCCCTTCTGGTCCGTTCCCATCACGGAACTTACGCGATCCTGACAGTCGGAAAGATCAATAACACGGATGAACTGGTGAAGCTGATCTTCCAGAACGATCATACCCATTTCCTGGAAATGAGCGGCGGGGACATCAACAAGACCGAGCTTACCGCAACGCTCATCAATACGAAGGATAATCTGGTTGACGGTATCAAATATGCGCAGGAAATGATCGACGGCTCCATGACCATCCTGCTTCTGACATCGAAGGGCATCTACTGTGCCCGTGACCGTTACGGTCGTACGCCGCTGGTGATCGGTAAGAAGGATACCGGATACTGTGCTACATTTGAATCCTTTGCTTATCTGAATCTGGGCTATCGTCCGGTGCGCGAGCTGGGCCCCGGGGAGATCGTGGTCATGACTCCGGAAGCGGTGACAACCCTTTCGAAGCCGGGGAAGGAGATGAAGATCTGTACCTTCCTCTGGATCTACTATGGTTATCCCTCTTCGGAATATGAAGGCATCTCCGTGGAGACCATGCGGAACGCCTGCGGCGCGAAGCTGGCTATGCGTGACGGCTATACAACAGCCGATATCGACAGTGTGGCAGGTGTGCCGGATTCCGGAACCGCACATGCCATCGGTTATGCAAATGCATCGGGCGTTCCTTTCTCACGCCCCTTCGTAAAATACACTCCCACCTGGCCCCGTTCCTTTATGCCGACGCACCAGGACAAGCGGAACCTGATCGCACATATGAAGCTGATCCCGGTTCATGAGCTGATCAACGGCAAGCGCCTGCTTCTGATCGATGACTCCATCGTCCGCGGAACACAGCTCAGGGAGACCACCGAATTCCTGTATGACAGCGGTGCGAAGGAAGTGCATATCCGTCCGGCGTGTCCGCCGCTTCTGTTCGGATGTAAATATATCAACTTCTCCAGATCGAATTCCGATATGGAACTGATCGCAAGACGGGTGATCCAGAAGGAGGAAGGCGTGGAAGTTACCCGCACGATCCTTGAGGACTATGCGAATCCGGATTCCGACCGTTATCACCGGATGCTGGAGAGGATCCGCCAGCAGTTGAACTTTACAACCCTGGCCTACAACCGTCTGGATGATATGATCGCAGCCACGGGACTTCCGAAGGAGTCACTGTGTACCTACTGCTGGGACGGAAGAGAGTAAGGTCCGCGGTAGAAAAAAACTGCGGAAAAAAGAACTGCAGAAAAAGAACAGCAGCCATTCATGCTTGCATGAAACGGCTGCTGTTCTTCTTTTTTTACCCTTGAAGCAGGCACTGCAAAAGTCCGTCAGGGATCCGACTGCTATAACGCCGGTTTCCTGATGGGCGCGGTGTGAACCGCGATCTACTTTCCGTCCAGATGATACATCTTCTTCAGGTTAAAGAGACACTCGCTGATCCCGTCCAGGGCTACCTCCAGCTGCAAAGTCTCAAATGCCTTGTGCAGCTGTCCGTCCGGATAGAAGGTCTTGAACAGGGCGGACATATTTGCCACCGCATCGACGCTCTCGGACTCCAGCAGATCCGCAAGGTTTGATCCGAATTGGACCAGAGCCTCATAGATCTCTACATTTTCGGACAGGGAACGCTCCTTCATGATGATGAAGTAGTAATACTTGATCCCGCTGATATATCCTCTCTTTACGGAGATCAGCTCATTTACCGGCTTGATTTTCTTTTCGGGCATATACGGATTTACCGCAAAGCTGTTAGGTTCGTTCATGGTACACCTCCTCATAAATATCTTCTCCTAATCATTTTAGAGTTTTCTGAGGGACATGTCAATGAATTATTCGATGCAAGGAAGCGTTCTTTATGATATACTCTAAAGAGGGTCCGGAAGGGGGAAAGACCGCTCCCGGACGGGACTTCGGGAGGCTTACGTATGGCGCGACGGCTGATGCTTCAGGGGACAATGTCAAATGTGGGAAAAACCCTTCTTACCGCCGGCCTCTGCCGGATCTTCCGGCAGGACGGGTATATTGTAATGCCCTTCAAGGCCCAGAATATGTCCCTGAATTCCTGCATCACGCCGGAGGGAAGGGAGATCTCCCGCGCACAGATCCTTCAGGCGGAGGCAGCAGGCGTGGAACCGAACGCGGACATGAATCCGCTGCTGCTGAAACCCACCGGTCTTACCGGCTCCCAGGTGATCCTGCAGGGGCAGGTGCTGGCTGACATGACAGCGAAGGAGTTCTACCGGAGAAAGGCGGAGTTTCGTCCGCGGATCCTGGAATCCTTTCAACGGCTGGAGGCTGCGGCGGATATCGTGCTGATCGAGGGCGCCGGAAGTCCGGTGGAAATGAATCTGAAACAGGACGATCTGGTGAATATGGGACTGGCGGAACTGGTGGATGCACCGGTGCTGCTGGTGGGAGATATTGATCCAGGCGGTGTCTTTGCACAGCTGCTGGGCACGCTGGAGCTCCTGACGGAGGCGGAAAGAGCCCGGGTAAAGGGCCTGATCGTAAATAAGTTCCGGGGAGACCGTTCCCTTTTTGAAGACGGGGTACGGATTCTGGAGGAACGGTCCGGACTGCCGGTGGCGGGAGTGGTTCCCTATATGGAACTTGCACTTTCCGACGAGGACAGTATGTCCGACCGGCTGAAGCACATTTCCGGACAGGGAGGAGCGCTTTTCGACATCGCGGTCATCCGGTATCCGAGGATCTCCAATTTCACGGACCTGGATGTATATGATGCGTGGCCGGATATGTCCGTCCGGTACGTGACACGGCCGGAGGATTTGGGACATCCGGATCTGCTCATCCTGCCGGGTTCGAAGAACACACTGGCGGATCTTGAATGGCTGGGTGAAACGGGACTTGCCCGTTCGATCCGGGCCTACGCCGTCACAGGGCCGGTACTGGGAATCTGCGGAGGCTTCCAGATGCTGGGAGAAATGATCCGTGATCCGGGGCAGACGGAGCGGGGCGGAGAGGAAATGGGTCTGGGACTGCTCCCGGTATCCACGGTCCTTATGCCAGAAAAGGTGCAGACCCGGAGTAAAGGACGGATCGGTACACTGCAGGGACCCCTTCGGGAACTGGAGGGATGCGCGGTGCAGGGGTATGAGATCCATATGGGCCGGACGGTGCATTTGCGGGAGCAGGAGGCTGGAGCTCGGGATGTGTCATGTGTCTCCGGATCGAAAACGCAGGACAGGTTGGATGCCACCGGATCGAAAGCGCAGGACAGGTCGAATGCCGCCGGACCGAAGGCGCAGGACAGGTTGGATGCCGCCGGTTCGGAAGATACTTGTACGGGCATCCTCGTGGAAGCGGGAAATGCCTACGGAACCTATCTTCATGGGTTCTTTGACGGGCCGGAGGTGATCCCGGCACTTAGGAGGAGCCTTGCACGTCTCCGGGGGATAGAACTGCCGGAGGCGGAGCCGGTGGATCATGCCGCATTTAAAGAAAGAGAATACGACCGCCTGGCAGATCTGCTGAGGGGGTCACTGGATATGAAGCTGATATACGGGATCCTGGGACTATGAACCGGGGACCCGTGAGATGAGGAGAGGATGACCGGATGAGTGAAATGCGAATCGAACCGATGCTGAAGACCTGGCGGGGGATCCGCCTCATTTTCGGCGGTGCGGCATCCGGGAAATCCGAATATGCCGAGGGTCTTGCCCTGAAAGGACCGAATGTCCGGATCTATCTGGCTACCATGCGCCGCAGTGCCGCAGCGGAGGAACGGATCCGGAAGCATGTGGAGCAAAGACGGGGCAGGGGATTTATCACCATGGAGGATCCGGAACTGGATATACCTTCATGGGACGGGGTTGCAGCAGGGGTAATCCTGCTGGAGGACCTGCCGAATCTGCTGGCAAACCGGATGTTTGGTCCGGGCGGGGATATACCGACGGAGGATGTCGGAGCGGGCGAAGATGTACCGCCGCGGGATGCCGGCGCAGGCGTGGATGTATCAACGGAGAATGCCGGCGCAGGTGAGGATATGCACCGCAGAGAGATCCTCCGGAAGCTGAAAACCGATCTTCTGGAGCTGTCCCGGCATGCGGAACAGCTGATCATCGTATCGGGAGATATCTTCGAAGACGGTGCGGTATATGATGATACAACGGAAGGCTATCTGGACAATCTCGGTGAATTGCACCGTTGGCTGGCGGAGCGGGCGGACCGTGTGACGGAGGTAGTCTGTGGGATTCCGATCGATCATTAAATCCATAGGAAATGCGTTCTCCACCTATTCGCGGATCCCGGTCCCTCAGGGAAAGGCAGCAAACTGGAACCCGGAGGATATGCGCTATACGCTGGGGTTCTTCCCCTGGGTGGGGATCCTGACGGGAGTGCTGGAGTATCTTTGCTACCGGTTTCTTCCGGTACCGGCAGCGGCGAAAGCCCTGATCATGGGAGTGCTTCCGCTGATCGTGACCGGTGGGATCCACCTGGACGGGTTTATGGATACTGCGGACGCATTTCACTCCTATGGCGACAGGGAGAAGAAACTGAAGACCCTTTCGGATCCGCACATCGGATCCTTCGCGGTGATCCGGGTGCTGATCCTGGCAGGACTTTATCTGGCGGGACTTTTTATCCTGGTGCAGGATACCGGGGATGACCAGCTGCAGAAGGAAGGAGTACTGCTTTTTGCAGGAAGCTTTATCCTCGGGCGAGTGGCGTCCGGGATCCTGGTCCTGACACAGCCGGCTGCCAAAAAAGACGGGATGGCGGCGGCACTGAAGGACAGAGCATCGGTTTCGGTGAATCTGGTGCTCCTGGCCGTGCAGGGACTGACAGTCGTGATCGCAGGACTGATCCTGTCCCCGCTGATGATGACGCTGGAACTACTGGCTCTCATTTTCGTTACGGGCTGGTTCCTTCTCGGCAGGGTGCGTCCCGTGGGAGGAATCACCGGGGATCTGGCAGGATGGTTCCTGTCGGTGAGTGAGTGCGCCATGCTGCTCTCGCTGGCGGTGGAATATGCTGTGATGAAACAGGCAGGTTAAGACAAGACGGAGAAAATATGATACTCTATGTAGGCGGAAGAGCGCAGGGGCAAGAGGCGCTGGCAAATGAAATACACGGCACGGACTGCAGGCTGGTGCTGCATCCCGAGAAGATGATCCTGCACCGACTGCGGATGGGAGGCAGTCCGGCGGAGGTAGCGGCAGAGGCAGCGGCGGTTACGCCGACAGAAATCGTTGCAGAGGAGCGTGCAGAAATCGCCGCGGATGCGCCGACAGGGACTGTGGCGGGTGTACCGGCAGAGACAGCGACAGCTACGCTGACGGGGAATACGGCGGATGCGCCGGCTGAGATCAAGGATATCGTGTCATCCGTCCTCACGGAGATCCTTGCGCAGGAGCAGACCGGAAAACCGCTGGTGGTGGTCTCCGATCTGGTGGGCTGCGGGGTGATCCCGGTGGATCCGCAGGAAGAACGGTACCGGGAAGCGGTCGGTCGGCTGCAGGTAAAACTGGCAGAACAGGCGGAAGAGGTCTGGAGAGTCACCTGCGGGATCCCGGAACGGCTGAAGTGACCTTGCCCGAAGGGGTAACAGGACAGAACGTGCAGGGAAGCACGGAAATATAGAGAAGGTAAAGGAGAATACGGAGGTGTCACAGACATGAGGCGTGTGAGAAAAGGGTGTGTATTGATGGCAGTACTGATGTTGGGGCTGACGGGCTGCGGATCGGATACATCGACGGAGCAGGCTGCCGGGGCTGCAAAGGATGCAACAGATGTCACAACAACGGCTGCCACGGCGGCTTCGACGGATACGGAGGCAGGGGTGGCCTCCACGGATGAAGCGGATACTTCTACAGGCGGAACGGAGACTACAGAGAGTCCCTCCAAGATCGGTTACGTACAGATCAATCAGCAGCTGGCAGCGGAAATGATGACCCGGGACGACGGCCATGTGGTGTTGGATGTCCGGCGGAAGGATGAGTATGATTCGGGACATATTCCAGGCGCGGTCCTGCTTCCGAATGAAGAGATCGGAACGAAACCGCCCAAGGCGCTTCCGGATATGGATCAGGTCATCCTGGTCTACTGCAGAAGCGGCGTCCGCAGCAAGGAAGCGGCGGAGAAACTGGCGGATATGGGTTATAAGAATGTCTACGAATTCGGCGGGATCCTTCTGTGGGAAGGGGAGACCGTGACGGAAGCACCGGAAGAGGAGGAGAAGTATCTCTGTATTTACCTCGGTGAGACGAAGGTTGCCGTTACATGGCTGCAAAATCAATCCGTAGCCGCATTGAAGGAACTTCTTCCCCTGGAGATCAATATGTCCAACTTTGAGGACATGGAGCAGATCGGCCCCCTGGGTCAGAGCATCCCAAAAGAAGATCACAGGATCACCGCTGATTACGGAGATATTGTTCTGTACTGCGGTGACCGGATCGGCATTTTCTATAAGACGAGCACAAATGATTACACCCCTCTTGGGCATATCCATCTTCCGCAGGAAGATCTGGAGGATCTGCTCTCCGGCGACAATCTGACGGTCCGGATCGTTGAGGAATAATATGCGGAACAGCTCCGGTATGCGCCGGATCTGCTTCGGAGGTAATACAGGGGAGCGGATATGTTACCTGAATGGCTGAAATATCATATGCTGGCGCTGGGTATCGGAGTTCTGCTGGATCTTCTGATCGGTGATCCGGAGTGGCTCCCGCATCCGATCCGCTGGATGGGACGGACCATCGGCGACCTGGAGGAGCGCTGGAACCTGCCCACGCTTTCCCCGGAGGAACGCCGCAGCCGCGGCAGGCGCATGGTGGGAAATGTGCTGGTGCTGACGGTGGTCTACAGCGGGGCAGCGCTATTTCTCGCATACACCATCCACCCCTGGCTGGGGATCCTGGTGGAAGCGATCCTCTCTGCCTACATGCTGGCGGCGCATTCGCTGGCTTGGGAGAGCAGCCGTGTGGCGAAGGCACTGGAGACGGAGGGACTGGAAGCCGGAAGGTCCGCAGTGGCCAGGATCGTGGGCCGGGAGACGGAACGGCTGGATGAACCGGGAGTGATCCGTGCAGCGGTGGAGACCGTGGCGGAAAATGCGTCCGACGGCGTGATCGCTCCGTTTTTCTATCTGCTCATCGGAGGACCGGTCCTCGGATGTGCATACAAAGCCATCAATACCATGGATTCCATGGTGGGATATAAAAGTGAACGGTATCTGGATTTCGGCCGCGGGGCGGCGAAGCTGGACGATGTGGTGAACTACATCCCGGCCCGGCTCACCGGCTGGCTGCTGACGCTGGCGGCCCTGCTGCTGCCGGGCTGCAGAGCTGCGGCTTCGGTACGGATCCGACGGAGAGATGCGAAGAAGAGTACCAGTCCCAATTCCGGTGTTCCGGAAGCGACCGTGGCCGGCGCGCTGGGAGTGGAGCTTCTGGGAGACGCATATTACCATGGGGAACTGGTGCATAAGCTGAAGATCGGAGATCCGGACAGGGAGATTCAAAGAGAGGATATCTCCCGGACGAACCGGATGATGCTTCTGGCGGAGGGATGCCTGGTGCTTCTGGTGACGGCGGTACTGATCCCGCTTTGGATCTCCGGGTGAGATATCCGCAAGATGGACATAAGAACGATATAGAAGGCATGAAAAAAGTAGAGTTTTCCGGCATTCTTCGATATGATGATGAAAAGCTGCAGGTCAGGAAGGATGGGCGGCAGCACATCATTTGACGAAAAATGCAGGAGAGAGGATTATGAAGGAGGACAAAATGAGAAGAAAACATCTGGTAAAAATGCTGCTTCTTACAGCAACGGCAGGTCTCATGATGACAGGCTGCGGTAAGGATGCGGATACCTCGACACAGGCTACGGACGCTTCTACCGCGGGAACCGTTGAGCCCCTGACGGAGAAGACGGAGTTACCCACCGGCGGTCCGGAGGAAGTTACCACGGAGGATCCGGCGACATCGAATCCGCTTCTGGAGGGTTACCACCTTGTATGGGCTGAGGAATTCGAAGGAGGCGCGCTGGCCGATGCAGACTGGAATTATGAAGAGCATGAGGTGGGCTGGGTCAACCATGAGCTGCAGGAATACATCCCCAGCACTGACTATGCATATGTAAAGGACGGCGAACTGGTCATCAAGCCGGTGAAGGAAGTGGCATCGGACGGCAGCGTTCATTATATCTCCGGCCGTGTCAACACGCAGAATAAGCATTCCCTGAAGTACGGTTATATTGAAGCCAGACTGAAGGTTCCGGAGGGCAAGGGCTTCCTGCAGGCCTTCTGGATGATGCCGGATGATGAAGAGTATTACGGCCAGTGGCCGAAATGCGGTGAGATCGACATCATGGAGGTACTCGGAAACAGCACGTCCATGAACTACGGAACCCTGCATTACGGCGAGCCTCACAAGCAGCAGCAGGGCAGCTACACCCTGTCTTCCGGAAGCTTCTCCACGGAATATCACACCTATGCACTTGAGTGGTATCCGGGCGTGATGCGCTGGTATGTGGACGGTGTACAGTATTTTGAGACCAGCGACTGGTTCACTGCAGTTGAGGGCGAAGAGGAGAAGCTGTATCCGGCTCCCTTCAATCAGAATTTCCATGTGATCCTGAATGTGGCAGTGGGCGGTGACTGGCCCGGCGATCCGGATCCGAATCTGGAATTCAATGAGAAAACCTGCATGTATGTGGATTATGTCCGCATGTATCAGAAGGACAGCTACGATGAAAATGTAACCAGACCGGTTCGTGAGATGGTCTGGAAGGAAGCAGATGCCACAGGCAACTTCGTCACCAACGGTGATTTTGCAGAGACAGAGGACCTGAATGACGATGTGAACTGGAAGTTCCTGCAGCTGAATGACGGTGTGGGCTCGGCTGAGATCAAGGACGGCGAGATCACCATCAAGACGGAGAATTTCGGAACCGAGGAGTACTCCATCCAGCTGGTTCAGCCGGGTATGCCCATGGTGAAGGGCAAGAAGTACAAGCTCTCCTTCGAGGCTTATGCGGATGAGAACCGCCAGATGAAGCCGGCCGTTACCGCACCGCTTGTGGACTGGATCCGTTACTTCCCGGATACACCGGTGGATCTTACCACGGATTGGCAGACTTATGAATTCACATTTGACATGACAGCCGAGGATGATGACAGCGGACGCGTTGAGTTTAACATGGGTAATCAGGGCAGCACTGCAACCATCCATATCCGTAATGTACGTCTTGAGGAAGTGCAGTAATTATGTTACTATAGATGTATGAGCAGATCGGACAGGAGAGAGGCGTTTTACGCCTCCTCCCGGATGATCAGGAACGGAATTGCAGGAGGATCAAGATGAGAGAATTTGCAGGTTATCAGCACGGAATCGACCTGGGCGGCTGGCTCTCCCAGTGCAACCATACCCAGGAAAGGTATGACACCTTTATTACCAAGGAAGATCTGGCAGTAGTCAAGTCCTGGGGACTGGATCACGTCCGCATACCGGTGGATTACAACGTGGTAGAGGACAAGGAAGGAAACTATAAGGAGGAAGGCTTCGAGCGGCTTCAGAACGTGATCGACTGGTGTGGTGAGTACGGACTCAACATGATCCTGGATCTGCATAAGACCTTCGGCTTCTCCTTTGATGTAGGCGAGAATGAGTTCGGCTTCTTTGAAAATGAAGCAGATCAGGAGCGTTTCTACCGTCTGTGGGAGCAGTTCGCACAGCGCTACGGAAAATACAAGGATCGTCTGGCATTTGAGCTGCTGAATGAGGTGACGGAGAAACGTTTCAGTGATGAATGGAACCGGATCTCCACTGTCTGCATCGGCAGGATCCGTGCCTTTGCGCCGGATATCTGGATTCTGCTCGGCGGATACTATAACAACAGTATCGAACCCCTGGCGGATCTGGCATGGCCGGTAGATGACAGGATCGTATATAACTTCCATTGTTACGAACCCCTTGTGTTCACCCATCAGGGAGCTGCATGGGTTGATGGTATGGATACCGGATTCCGTATGCCGTTTGAATGCACCTACGGAAAGTATCTGGAGTATTCCCATGAGCAGCTGAAGATGTATCAGGATCTGGAGAAGAACTGCTTTACAGGACTTGATACGGAAGAATCGATCAGTGTCGGCTACTTCGAGCGGATGATGGAAGAGGCCGTACGGATCTCCAAGGAACGTGATGTACCGCTTTACTGCGGTGAGTACGGTGTGATCGACCGCGCAACACCGGAGGATACGTTGAAGTGGTTTAAGATGATCACCGCATGCTTCGATAAGTATAACATCGGCCGTGCGGCCTGGACCTATCGGGAGATGGACTTCGGCATCGCAGATGCACGGATGGACGGCGTGAGAGAGGAACTCCTGAAGCTGCTGTAAATTAAGAAAAAGACCGATAGAGAATTTCAGGCCTCTAAACCGAATAAAGTGATGTATCCCTCGCCCGGCGGTTTTGATGCCGGGCGGGGGATTCTTTTGTCCGGTTGGCTTTTTTCTGTTATTCCTTTATGAAAAATGGTATAATACCTTCGTTTGACAGCAGTCTGATAAATAACTGATGGGTGGATTTTTTAATCATCAAATAAACTGTTTATAAAGCATGGGATTTGGAGGATCTATGGCACACGGTGGAGACCGGTATCGGAACCGGGTGGAATATGATTTTTCGGTAAATGTGAATCCGCTGGGGATGCCCCGGGTGCTGCAGGATGCAATTCAAAGTGCTGCAGGATCAGCGGCCTTCTATCCGGACCCGGAGCAGGAGGCTTCCCGGCGGGCGGCAGCGGCTTTCTATGGGGAACGGGCTGGACTTCGGCTATCCCCGGAGTGGATGATCCCCGGGAACGGAGCCTCCGAGCTGATCATGGCGGTCATACATGCCCTGCATCCCCGGAAGGTGCTGCTTCCGGCGCCGGTGTTTACAGGGTATCTCCGGGCAATCCGCGGAATCCGGGATGAAGGAAGCGGCCGTGGGACAGAAGAAGATACTGTGAAAGCTTCAGGGACAGAAAAGGTCCGGCTCGAAGAATACCCGGCAGCTTGGGAGCATGGGTTTCAGCCGGATGCGGAATTTGCGGACCGGATCACTCCGGACACGGACCTTGTGATCCTGGTAAATCCGGGGAATCCGGGCGGCAGCATGATCGCTCCGGGTGTCCTGCGTGCTTTGCTTGAGAAGACGGCGGCGTATGGGATTCCCGTGCTCCTGGATGAATGCTTCCTTGAATTTACCGGGAAGGAAGCGGAGAGCGGACTGCATTTGCAGGAAAAATATTCCCACCTTCTGGTGCTCCGGGCGTTTACGAAGATCTTTGCCATGCCGGGAGTCCGGCTGGGGTGTCTCATTTGCAGGGAGAAGGAGCTGGGGAAGCAGATCCGCGCAGCGCTTCCGGAATGGAATCTCTCATGCTTTGCGGAAGCCGTGCTGGCAGCGGCAGGAGAGCACCGGAAGGTGCTGTATGATTTTCTGGATGAGACGGCACGGGAGACGGCGCGTCTTCGGGAACGGATGAAAGAAGGTCTTTACGATACAGGAAGACGCTTTGGGCGAACAATCGAAATATGTCCGTCGGAGGCGAATTTCCTCCTTACCGACGGCTGGGGGATCCCGGGAAGACGGCTCTTTGATGCACTTCTGGCGAAGGGGATCCTTGTCAGGTGCTGCGGAGACATGCCGCCTCTTACGGATGACAGGATCCGGATTTCGGTCCGGCCGGAAGCGGAACAGGACCGGCTCTTTGGGGCGCTCGCGGAAATAATGTCGGGGCAGGACACGGAGTAGTGCTTTTCATCCGACCGGTTTTGTAGTAAAATAGGAATGCCCGGCTCTTGCGAAGGATGTTGGGAAATGTATGAAAAATGGGGAATAAGGGCAAAGGACAGGTACAACTATGGAAAAGGATCGTTCCGTAGCGATGATAGAGGAGATGCGTAAGCGCATCGTGGAGGGACAGAATTTCCCTCTGCAGCCGGCCAAAGTGGTGATCAACCGCGCCGAGCTGCTGGAGCTTCTGGATCAGCTCGAAGGAAATGTGTGCGAGGAGCTGAAGGCGTACCGCGAAGTGACGGATAAAAGGGCAAAGATCCTGAGCGACGCGAAGAAGGAAGCAGATAAGATCATATTTGAGGCAGAGAAGAGCGCCAGCCGGATCCGCGTTACAAAGCGGAGAGACGGCGAACCGCTGAACTTCTCCCTGGCCGAAATGGATGCGGAGGAGAAGAAAGCCCTTCGGACTGCCGGGGATATCTATGCCGCGTCTCTCATTTACACAGATGAAATGCTGACGGAGGTGGATCACCTTCTTGCGGATGCATACGATAAGCTGGAGCAGGAATATAAGCTGATGCAGATCATGCTGAAGGAGAAGATGGATGCCATCACGGATAATAAGACGGAGCTGCTCCGTTCGCTGAACTCCCTCACGAAGGAGGACCGCTATGCGCAGATTGTAGAGCTGTCGCAGCTGCTGTCCGTGGAACTGTACCGTGAGAAGGAGAAAGAGAAAGCGAAGGAGAAGGAGCGTGCAACTCAGATGGAGATCCGGTTCGATATGGATCTTGCGGCTGTACGTCCCCAGGACGGACTGCAGGGAGAAGATCGGACGCCGGTTGCCATCGATCAGGCATCCGCACCGGTGGCGGAGCGGGAACCGATCAATCCGGACCGGACACCTGTGCGCACGGGAAAGCCGAAGCCCCACCCGAAGAAACCGAAGCCGAAGACCGAGTGAGATATAAACCGGGTTGGCATAGAGCATGCAGATGCGGCCTGAAGCAGGCCGGTATGAGGCATGTATATTGGCGTGCGTCAGGCTGGGAACGAAGCATGTATATACGGCGTGCGGCATGTATATATGACCTGCATGCCGGAGGATATAAAGATACAAACACAGAGGTCCACCATGAAGTTACAACCATATCGAAGAAAGATCAACTATTACGAAACCGATCAGATGCAGGTGGTGCATCATTCCAATTATGCAAGATTCCTGGAGGAGGCGCGGCTGGATCTGATGGAGCAGCTGGGACTTCCCTACGGGAAGATGGAAGAACTGGGGATCATCATACCGGTTCTGGAGCTGCACGATTATTACACCATGGCGCTGCATTTCGGGGATACGATCGACATATTCCCGGTGATCACCCGACTGACGCCGGTACGTTTCAGCCTGAAATACGAGATCCGGAGTCCGGAAGGGGAGCTCCTGCATACGGCGGAGACCAGCCATGCATTCGTGGATACGGAGTTTAAACCCATGAACATGAAGAAGCGTTTTCCGGAGATCTACGAGAACATGCTGCAGGCCGTGGAGGACGCATCCATATAGCAGCGGGCGTTCAGATACACAGATTAAGACGAAAGCAGGAACGAAAATGATACACAACAGATACACGGGAGAGGACATCGAATTCTCCTGCGAGGTATTCCCGCCGAAGCGGGACGATGATATGTATGAGATCTTCCAGACCCTGGACGCCATCGAGGATATGAAGCCGGATTTCATCAGCGTGACCTATGGGGCCGGCGGCAGCAACAGCCGGAAGACGGCGAAGATCGCATCTTACATCCAGAACGTCTGCGATGTAGAGGCGCTGGCACATATGACGGCCGTGGGAATGACGAAGGAGAGTCTGACCGAGCGGCTGGAGGAACTGAAGAAGAAGTCCGTCCGCCGGATCCTGGCCCTTCGCGGCGACAAGCCCCGGACCATGACGGAGGAAGAGTTCGAAGCAAGAGAATTCCGCTATGCATCGGATCTGATCCGCGGGATCCGTGCCTTCGGAGACTTCCGGCTTGCGGCTGCCTGCTATCCGGAGAAGCATCCGGAATCGCCGGATGTGGAGACGGATCTGGCATATCTGAAAGAAAAATGTGATCTGGGCGTCAGTGAACTGATCACCCAGATGTTCTTCGACAATGAGAAGTTCTATCGGTTCCGTGAGAATCTGAACCGTGTCGGGATCAGCGCGGAACTGCATGCGGGGATCATGCCTATTACAAAGGTAAACCAGCTGGGCACCAGCGTGTCGCTGTCCGGTTCGTCCGTTCCGACGGAACTCTCGAACATGATCGCCAGATATTCCGAGGACCCGGTAGGCATGCGCAAGGCAGGCATCGAATATGCGGTCCGTCAGGTGGAGGATCTTATGAAGAACGGCATCGCCGGGATCCACATCTATACCATGAACAAGGCGGATGTCACAAGAGAAATCTACCAGGCAGTTATCTGATCCGGTAAGACAGAAAGTCCCGGAAAGACGGATACAGGTACAGAGCAGATACGGGTACGTACGACGTATAAATCCATGTATGGCATATAAAAACAGGAAGGCATAGCAACATGCCTTCCTGTTTTTTGACGGGCAGCTGTTCTGCTATCCGGAGGTAATCCGGAAGGTGGAATGGCTGCCCGTTAAATAGTTTAACCGGGGACGCGGACTATTTCGTTTCTTTTACAACGTTCTTACGCTTCCGTCTCTTGTTCACGTACAGCTTCTCGTCGGCTTTGATCATCAGTTCCTCCGCATCCTGGGAGCCGCCGCATTCGAAGTTGATGAGACCGATGCTGCACTCGATATAGTACGGCTTCTCGCAGGTCCGGTTGAGCTTTGCCTCGCGCTTGTTCAAAGCATCCTTCAGCTGCTTGGTTTCTTCTTCATTCACATTCACCACGCAGATTGCGAATTCATCTCCGCCGATCCGGGCGATCACAGCCCTCTCGGGCATTACCTCGCGCAGCGTGTCACCGATGGCGCGGAGTGCATAATCTCCCTCCCTGTGGCCGAAGATATCATTTACCTGCTTCAGGTTATCCATATCCACATATCCGATCACTGCTGCAGCGCCACGGCTCCTGCGGGAGGTGATCAGCTCCTGTGCCGCCTCGAAGAATCCGCGACGGTTGTAGAGATTGGTCAGGGGATCCGTGATGGACAGGTGGTTCAGAAGATCGTTCTTCTCCCGGATCTCGTTCATGCTGGACTCCAGCCGGTTCTGAATGGCGATCTGCTGATGCATCAGTTCCATAAATTTCATGGAGGTTCCGAGCTGCAGTGTGGTGGCGTAGATCTGGCTGAAATTCTGCAGGTTGGTCTCGCTGACGAAGAGACCGTGCTGCACCTCATTTGTAAAAATGGGCGTGATGCACAGGGTATGCCTGCGGTTGTTGGGTGTGTATTTGTTCTGGAATATCATGGAAGAGGGCAGGATCCGGTCGTCTCCGGTGAAGACGGTGGGCTTCCCGTCCAGCTCACATGCCTGGAACAGCAGGAAATCCGGGATCTGCCAGGTTCCGTCCGGCAGCTGGAATGCAGGCTTGTCATACAGATAAATGTATGCGCTCTGGAAACCGCTTCCCTGATAGAGCTTGTCCATGATCAGGGAGAAGGCCAGCTTCTCATTTCCGCTGGAAACCAGCGTATCACGTGTAATGTAAATGGATTCCCATATGTTGCTCTTATGCCGGTGGTTCTCTTCGGTCAGTTCACGGGACATGGAGAAGGCCATTTCGGACTGAATCAGGTTCAGCATGGCATTTATCTTCACCCGCTTTGCCGTGGGGATCAGAAGATGTGTCATGAAACCTGTCAGAACCTTCAGCATGCTGGCCAGCTTGGTGTAGGAGAAGTAGATCTGCACCACATCAGCCGCAAGGATATTGTGGAAATCATCCAGCAGCCGCTCCGTGGTAACCGTCTTCCGGCTGTAAATGGGCTGGATAAAATGCATCAGGAAGGGATCCAGAAGTTCAAACAGACGGTCGGAATAGAAGCATGCTTCGTAATGCGACAGGAACATCCGCTTGAATTCCCGAAGCACATCCTCCGCCTGCATGTCCTGCAACGCCGCATTGATGCGGGACAGGATCGTAGGATCGGAAGAGGGACTGCAGCCGCAGGAAGCCCGACGGATCATGCTGGAGGACTGGGTAACGTCCTTCTTTATGCCGCTCCTGAGAAGCTCGATCACCTGATATACGGAATTGTAGCCCATTTCCAGGATCTTGTTGTCTACGGTTGTAAGAGCCGGAGAGTGGGCAGCGGCAAGGGGCGCGTTATCAAAGCCTGCCACCAGGATATCCTTCCCGATCTTCAGGCCGTGCCGAGCGAGGGATTTGTAACCGCCTACGGTCATGGAATCATTTGCGAAAATGATGGCTTCCAGATCCGGATTCCGGATCAGAAGGCTGTCGACCACGTCTTCGCTGAATTCGGAGAAATCTCCGTAAACCACGCGTCTCGGATCATACTCGATGCCGTTCTCCTCCAGTACCTGGCGGTAGACGGCGAGACGCTCCTGGGCGTCATCATTTTCCTTACGGCCGCTGACGAATCCGATCTTCGTCTTGCCGTGGGAGAGGATATGCTCCACTTCCTCCCGCATGCCGGGCCGGCCGTCGGTATAAAGGGAGGAGTAACCCTCCACCGGGATCTCAAGGGTCAGGATCGGTACATTAAACTGACGGAGGAAAGAATGAATGTCATCCACGGACAGGAAGCTTCCGATGGAACCGATGGACACGATCAGGGCGTCCAGTGTCTTCTGGGAAGCATAGTAGAAAATGGAATTGTACTGATAATCATACTTCGCGTTGACCGGATCGTTGTAAGACGCATTCAGATACATGCCCGGGAAGATGATCAGATTCACATCCGCCTCCCGCGCAGCATATTCCACGCCCTTACAGATCTCGAACGCGTAGTCGTTATCGAGATGACACGTGAAAAAACCGATATTCAGTCTATGATCAGATTTCATAGATATTTACCCCCGTAAGTACGTCTCGGAATCCGTTGAAGGCTCCGGGACAACATCCTGATGCGGACCGGAAGGTCCGAAAAAGTACAAAAACCCATTTGGTATTATAGCATGAAAGGAGGCAAGATTCAAGGGCACGGCTATGGACGAAGGAAGGACGGAAAGTGTAGCGGCGGAGGAGAAAAACATGCAGGGAAAATCCAGGAAAAACCTCCGGATCATCCTGCGGAATGTGATTGGAAATGTGCAATATTCCCAAGAGGCCTCCGGGGACGGAACCGCCGGAAAAGAAAGTGTGAAAGTTTCTGTTCGTTGTTTACAAAAGGCGGGAATTCATCTATAATGGAATGGCGTGTGACGTGATGCGGGATGCTGTATTCCGGCGGGTTTTCACGGGCACGTACGATGCTTATGCCCTGCGGGGCGGGACCGGTGCGGCTGCTTACGGAACGGAGGATCATTTCCGGCAGCGTTACCAGAAGCCAAATACAGGAGGAAACACATGGATTACAAGAATTCAGGAGTGGATATCGAGGCGGGCTACAAGTCAGTGGAACTGATGAAGGAGCATATCAGGAAGACCCAGCGTGCGGAGGTACTCGGCGGGATCGGCGGATTCGCGGGAGCCTTTGACCTGTCAGCCATCAAGA
The DNA here is from genome assembly GCA_017437905.1 of Eubacterium sp. Lineage (GTDB taxonomy): Bacteria > Bacillota > Clostridia > Lachnospirales > Lachnospiraceae > Eubacterium_Q. The sequence continues at coordinate 15,015 of JAFRWY010000001.1, read as the reverse complement.
ATATGGAGGAGCCCGTTCTGCTGTCCGGAACCGACGGCTGCGGAACGAAGGTGAAGCTGGCCTTTGTCATGGATAAGCATGATACCATCGGGATCGATGCGGTTGCCATGTGCGTAAATGATATCGCATGCTCCGGCGGAGAACCTCTGTTCTTCCTGGATTATATCGCATGCGGCAAGAACTATCCGGAGAAGATCGCCACCATCGTCAGCGGTGTGGCAGAGGGCTGCCGGCAGGCAGGCGCTGCACTGGTCGGCGGTGAGACGGCAGAGCATCCGGGACTTATGGCAGAGGATGAGTACGATCTGGCCGGCTTTGCGGTCGGCGTGGTTGAGAAGAAGGAAATGATCACGGGTGCATCCATCGTTCCCGGGGATGTGCTGGTGGGTATCGCCTCCAGCGGCGTGCATTCCAACGGTTTCTCACTGGTACGGAAGATCTTCGATATGTCGGAGAAGTCCCTCAGCCGCTATATGCCGGAGCTGGGCAGGACCCTGGGTGAGACCCTGCTCACACCGACACGGATCTATGTGAATGCATTAAAGAAAGTAAAGGAAGCCGGAGTTGCCATCAAGGGCACCAGCCACATCACCGGCGGCGGCTTCTATGAGAATATCCCGCGGATGCTCCCGAAGGGAATCACCGCACAGGTAAAGAAGGACAGCTACGAAGTACCGGCGATCTTCAAAATGATGGCTCGTGAGGGCAAGGTGGAAGAGAAGATCATGTACAATACCTACAACATGGGTATCGGTATGGTGCTGGCTGTACGTCCCGAGGATGCGGACCGCACCGTCGCGGCCCTTGCAGAGTCCGGCGATACCGGCTACATCATCGGTGAAACCGTGGCATCCGAAGAGGGTGTGATCCTGTTATAATTCCGGGTCGAGCCCCGAAGGGGCGAAGAATCCCGGCACATAGGAATACAGCCGGGCAGAATGCTATGACGCACCCCACATGTCATTCTGAGCCCCGAAGGGGCGAAGAATCCCAACACACAGAAGAATGAAGGTAGAATACTATGCTTAGAGTACTCGTCCTGGTATCCGGCGGAGGCACAAACCTGCAGGCAATCATAGATGCAGTTGCAGCCGGAACCGTACAGAATACCGAGCTGGTCGGCGTGATCAGCAACAATCCCGGGGTCTTTGCCCTGGAGCGCGCGAAGAAGGCCGGGATCCCGGCAGAAGTGGTAAGCCCGAAGGACTACCCGGACCGCGCGGCATTTCACGAAGCATTTCTTGCAGCCGTGGACGCATACCGTCCCGACCTGATCGTGCTGGCAGGATTCCTGGTGGTGATCCCGCCGGAAATGATCGAGAAGTACGAACGTCGGATCATCAACATCCATCCGTCCCTGATCCCGTCCTTCTGCGGTACGGGCTACTATGGCCTGAAGGTACACGAAGCGGCACTGGCCCGGGGCGTGAAGGTCTCCGGCGCAACGGTTCATTTCGTGGACAGCGGCACCGACACCGGCCCGATCCTCCTGCAGAAGGCAGTGGAAGTTCTTCCGGACGATACCCCCGAGGTACTGCAGCACCGGATCATGGAGCAGGCGGAGTGGAAGCTGCTTCCCCAGGCCATCAATGATATCGCAACCGGAAAGATCTCCTGAGGATATTCCGGGCAACGTGAAGAATCTATAATTACCATAGGAGAAAAGATATGAAAGTAATGATCGTAGGCGGTGGCGGAAGAGAGCATGCCATCACATGGGCGATTTCCAGGAGCCCCCGAGTTGATAAGATCTATGCTGCACCCGGAAATGCCGGCATCGGCGAGCTGGCTGAGTGCGTGGACATTTCCGTGATGGATGCGGAGAAACTGGTGGCATTTGCAAAAGAGAAGGAAGTGGATTTCGTGGTCGTAGGACCGGACGATCCGCTGGCAGCCGGCGTGGCCGATGCCTTCCTGGATGCAGGCTTCCCCACCTTCGGACCGCGGAAGAATGCAGCGATCATCGAGGCTTCCAAGGCATTTTCCAAGGAACTGATGAAGAAATACGACATCCCTTCGGCAGCCTACGAAGTATTCGATGATCCAGAGGATGCGCTGGAATACCTGAAGACTGCAAAAATCCCCATCGTTCTGAAGGCGGACGGCCTGGCACTGGGCAAGGGCGTTCTGATCTGCATGACAAGGGAAGAGGCCATGGATGGCGTAAAGACCCTTATGGTGGATAAGCAGTTCGGCTCTGCCGGTGACAAGATCGTCATCGAGGAGTTCATGACCGGACGTGAGGTGTCCGTGCTCTGCTTCTCCGACGGAAAGACCATCCTGCCCATGACCTCCGCTCAGGATCATAAGCGTGCGGGAGACGGGGATACGGGTCTTAATACCGGCGGTATGGGAACCTTCTCACCCAGTCCGTTCTATACCGAAGAAGTAGACAAGTTCTGCAAGGAACATGTATATCAGAAGACCATCGACGCCATGCGTGCCGAGGGAAGAGAGTTCAAGGGCGTTCTGTTCTGCGGACTCATGCTGACACCGGACGGACCGAAGGTGCTGGAGTTCAATGCACGGTTCGGCGATCCGGAGGCACAGGTCGTGATCCCGCGTATGAAGAATGACATGCTGACCGTGATGGAAGCATGTGTGAACGGAACGCTGGATCAGATCGATCTGCAGTTTGAGGATAACGCGGCTGTCTGCGTCATGCTGGCATCCGACGGATATCCGGTACATTACGAGAAGGGCTTCGAGATCAAAGGACTGGAGTGCTTCGCAACAAGAGACGGATACTATGCATTCCACTCCGGAAGCAAGATGAAGGACGGCAAGGTGGTGACCAACGGAGGTCGTGTGCTCGGCGTAACCGCACTGGGCAGTACACTTCAGGAGGCACGCACAAATGCATACGCTGCAACCGAGTGGGTGGAATTCGACAACAAATATATGCGCCATGATATAGGGAAGGCCATAGACGAAGCCAGCATCGGATCAATTCGCAGGATGCGCCCCGATCCGAGCACGAAGCACGAAGTGCGGAAGTGCGTAGGACCGGGAGGAGCGCGGGAGCTGCGAAGCAGCTAGCGCTCCGGGCTTCGTCGTAGATACGGGAGGAAATGCCCGCTTGCGGCGCAAACCCCGATCCGAGCACGAAGCAGTATAGCAATCCACGCTTCGTCATATACAGAGGTTAACAATGAAAGACAGGTACTCAAAAGCCGCCGAACAGGTTCTGAAGGAGGCTGACAGAATTGCAAAACAGATGAACAGCGGCTTCGTGGGGACACAGCACCTCCTCTTCGGACTCATCGCCGTGCATAAGGGCGTGGCGGAGAAGGTCCTGAAGCGGAACGGAGTGACCCCGGACCGGTTCACCGCGATGCTGGAGGATGCCCGGCAGCTGGCCCTGGAAATGGAGGGCCACGCAGACGGCAACGGCATGACGGAGAAGACGCGGGATATCCTGCGTGACGCCGGTGAAGAAGCCAGACGCTACGGTGTCCGTGAGATCGGAACCGAGCATATCCTGCTGGCGCTGATCTCCCACAGGGAGACCGTGGCAAGCCAGATGCTGGACCTGATGAAGGTCAACCGGAAGCGCATTTACGTGGACATTCTGGTGGCGGACGGAATGCGTGAGAAGGACGCGGAGCGGACCTATCAGGCATTTACGGCAGGCAAGCTGAAGGCCAGATCCGCAACCCCGACCCTGGACCAGTACAGCCGCGACATGACGGCGGAAGCCGAAGCCGGAAAGCTGGACCCCGTGATCGGCCGTGCAAACGAGATGCAGCGTGTGCTGCAGGTCCTCAGCCGCCGCATGAAGAACAACGCATGCCTCGTAGGAGAGGCGGGCGTCGGAAAGACAGCCATCGTGGAAGGGATCACACAGCTGATCCATTCGGGCTCGGTGCCGGAGGCGCTCCGTGACAAGCGGATCGTGTCCCTGGACCTTACCAGCATGGTGGCGGGCTCCAAATACCGGGGCGAATTCGAGGAACGCATCAAACGGACGATCCAGGAAGTGATCGAAGCCGGAAATGTGATCCTTTTCATCGACGAACTGCATACCATCATCGGTGCCGGCGGGGCAGAGGGAGCCATGGATGCTTCCAACATCCTGAAGCCGGCTCTTTCCCGTGGCCAGATCCAGGTGATCGGAGCCACGACCCGTGCGGAATACCGGAAATACATCGAGAAGGACGCGGCCCTGGAACGCCGGTTCCAGCCGGTCTATGTGGAGGAACCCACCGAGGAGGAGACGCTGGACATCCTGGAAGGCGTTGCCCCGAGATATGAGGCACATCACCGCGTCATCATTACGAAGGAAGCCATGGAAGCGGCAGTCCGGCTGTCGGTACGGTACATCAATGACAGGTACCTTCCGGACAAAGCCATCGACCTTCTGGACGAAGCTTCCGCCAAGAAGCGGATGGCCGGCGGACGCGGCATCCATATGAACTCCGCGGAGCGGAGCATCCGGACGCTGAATGCGGATCTGGAGGCGGCTCTGATGGAGCAGGACCTGAAACGTGCGAAGGAGATCCAGCTGGAGATCCGGAAGGCGGAGACGAGTCTCCGTCAGGCGGATCAGGCAAGACAGAAGGCAGCGGAGACCGAAGAACCCGAGATCACCGAGACGGATATCGCGGATGTGGTGGCACTCTGGACCAAGATCCCCGTATCCCGTCTGACACAGTCCGAGCAGCAGCGTCTGCTCTCCCTGGAGAAGGTGCTGCACCAGCGGGTTGTGGGACAGGAAGAAGCCGTAACGGCAGTGGCACGTTCCATCCGCCGGGGCAGAGTGGGTCTGAAGGATCCGAAACGGCCCATCGGCACATTTCTCTTCCTGGGTCCTACCGGCGTGGGTAAGACCGAGCTTTCGAAGGCACTGGCGGAAGCCCTCTTCGGAGACGAGAACAGCATCATCCGGGTGGATATGTCGGAATATATGGAGAAGCACAGTGTATCGAAAATGATCGGTTCGCCTCCGGGGTACGTGGGCTACGATGAGGGCGGACAGCTCTCCGAGCAGGTACGGAAGAAGCCCTACTCGGTACTGCTCTTTGACGAGATCGAGAAGGCACATCCGGATGTGTTCAACATCCTGCTGCAGGTGCTGGACGACGGACGGATCACGGATGCCCAGGGACGGAATGTCAACTTCAAGAACACCATTATCATCATGACGTCAAATGCCGGCGCACAGCGGATCGTGGATCCGAAGACCCTCGGCTTCGTGACGGCGGAGGATACGGCGGAACGGGATCACAACGAGATGAAGGATCACGTTATGGAAGAAGTGAAGCAGCTGTTCCGGCCGGAATTCCTGAACCGGATCGATGAGACCATCGTCTTCCACATGCTGAGCGAGGAAAATGTTCGTGACATCACCAACCTCATGCTGAAGGAACTTTCGAAACGGGCAGCGGAAGGTCTCGGTATCACACTGACCTACGGTGAGAACCTCCGGAAGTTCATCTTCGAGAAGGGGTATGATAAAAAGTACGGTGCAAGACCGCTCCGGAGAGCCATCCAGACCTGGGTGGAGGATCCTCTGGCAGAGGAAGTCCTGCAGGGACGGATCGAGAGGAACGGTAAGGTCTCCATCGGAGTGAAGCAGGGAAAGGTTACATTTACCCAGAAAGAAAAAAAGGCTGAAAAAGCCGTGGAAACCGGTGGAAAAAAATAGAGAAATCGGCTATAATAGACTTGTATCCGGAACCTGTCTTTATCTCGGAAAGGCGGTTCGCCGCAGGGGCACGGATACATGGAAATATGCATCTTAATCAGGAGGAATTAAAAAGATGGCAGTAATCGAAGAACTGATCCGTGAGGAAGAAGATGGAACCCTCAGCTTCGGTAACTATGCATTGGAAGCCAAGACCAAGAAGGACGGCTTCCTGTACAAGGGAGACAGCTACAAGATCAAAACATTTAACGAGATCACAAAGCTGGAGAAGAACGGATCATTTGTATATGAATCGGTACCGGGAACGGCAGTACATGCCTTTAGCGCTTCCGCTGACCGTGTGGAATTCAGGGTCGAGGGAGACAAGGATGCACAGGTAACACTGGAACTGGAACCGGAGCAGGAGTACAAGATAACGGTGGATGATGCCGTTGTCGGAACCATGAAGACGAACCTGGGCGGCAAGCTGATCATCTCCGCACTGCTGGAGGAGAAGGACGAGATCTTCGTGGTTGTTGAGAAGATCGAAGCGTAACCAGAAGATTCATATGGAAAGCCGGAGGGGACAGACGTTCTGTGGCCGAAGTGCCGCCGAGAGTCTGTCCCTTTCTGCCGGGTGACATATAAGAGGTGTGGTTTTGAAAGAGAAGCAGGTTTTTTTCTGTAAGGAATGCGGTTATGAATCCGCCAAATGGATGGGCCAGTGTCCGGGATGCCGGCAGTGGAACACATTTGCGGAGGAGAAGATCACGGTCCGGAAGCGGAGCGGTGCTGCGGCCGCGTCTGCCGGCGAGAAGCCGGAGGCGGTGAGCATCACGGAGGTGACCTCGGCCCAGGAGAGCCGCATGTTTACGAATATCGGTGAGCTGGACCGGGTGCTGGGCGGCGGTATCGTCCGGGGATCCCTGGTGCTGGTGGGCGGAGATCCGGGCATCGGCAAGTCCACGCTGCTGCTGGAAATGTGCAAATGTCTGGTGGCGGACGACGAGAAGGTGCTCTATGTCTCCGGGGAGGAATCCCTGTCCCAGATCAAGATGCGCGGCGTCCGGTTGGGAGCCTTCGATGAGAAGATCCTGCTGCTTTCGGACGGAGATCTCTCCAATGCGGAGCAGGCCATCGAGAAGAATACACCGGATGTGGTGGTGATCGACTCCATCCAGACCATGTTCGTGCCGGACCTGGACAACGTTCCCGGTAGTGTGACGCAGGTCCGTGAGGTGACCAGCCGGCTCATGCAGATCGCGAAGCGGCTGAATGTGGCGATCTTCATCGTGGGTCATGTGACGAAGGAAGGTACCGTGGCCGGCCCCAGAACCCTGGAGCACATGGTGGACTGCGTGCTTTATTTTGAAGGAGATGACAATTCCGGGTTCCGGATGCTCCGTGCGGTGAAGAACCGGTTCGGTTCCACAAATGAGATCGGTGTCTTCAACATGACGGAGACCGGGCTGGAGGAGGTGTCCAATCCCTCCCAGATGTTCCTGACCGGACGTCCCGTGGAAGCGCCGGGGTCCGTGGTCATCAGCTCCATGGAAGGCACCCGTGCGGTACTGCTGGAGCTGCAGGCTCTGGTCAGTGATTCGAATTTCAATATGCCCCGGAGAACCTCCGTGGGCGTCGATTATAACCGGGTGAACCTGCTGATGGCGGTTCTGGAAAAGCGCGGAGGCATCAACCTCTCCGGCTGTGACTGCTATGTCAGCATTGCCGGCGGCATCAAGGTCAGCGATCCCGCGTCGGATCTGGGCATCATCTGCGCCATCGCGTCCAGCTACCGGAACCGTCCGGTGGGGGACGATACCGTGATCATCGGTGAGGTGGGTCTGGCCGGGGAGATCCGCGGCGTACAGAACATCCTGCAGCGTGTGAAGGAAGCGGACAAGCTGGGCTATCGACGGGTGATCCTGCCGAAGGCCTGTAAGCAGGGCACGGTTCCGGATCTGAAGGCGGAACTGATCTACGTTTCTTCCATTCAGGAAGCGCTGGAGAGGATATAACAGGAGCATTTATGATACTTGCATGTCAGAATATCTCCAAGTCCTTCGGGGACGCGGAGATACTAAAGAGTATAAATTTTCATATTGAAGAACATGATAAACTGGCGATCGTCGGAGTGAACGGTGCGGGCAAGACCACGCTGCTCCGGATCATTCTCGGAGAAGAAGAGCCGGACACCGGCGGCGTGGTGCGGGCACGGGATATCCGGGTCGGGTATCTCTCCCAGCATCAGGATATCTCCTTTGACAACACGGTCTATCAGGAAATGGAGCAGGCCAAGCAGTACCTGATCGACATGGAACGCCGGCTTCGGGAACTGGAAGCGGACATGAAGCATGCGGAAGGGGACGAACTGGCGAAGATCCTGGAGACCTATAACCGTCTGTCCACCCGGTACGATCATGAGAACGGATATGCCTACGAGAGCGAGATCACGGGAGTCCTGAAGGGCCTGGGATTTGCGGAAAGCGATTATGACCGGGATATCAACTCCCTGTCGGGAGGGCAGAAGATGCGGATCGCCCTGGGACGGCTGCTGCTGTCCCGGCCGGATGTGATCCTTCTGGACGAGCCCACGAACCATCTGGACATGAATTCCATTACCTGGCTGGAGGGATTTCTGGCAGGCTACTCCGGAGCGGTGATCGTGGTCAGCCATGACCGGTATTTTATCGACCGTGTGTCGAACCAGATCCTGGAGATCGAGCACGGAAAGTCCACCCTGTACCGGGGTAATTATTCCTTCTACCGGGAACAGCGGGAGAAGAAACGGCAGGATGAGATGAAGGCCTATCTGAACCAGCAGGCGGAGATCGCCCACGAAGAGGACGTGATCCGGAAACTGAAATCCTTCAACCGGGAGAAATCCATAAAGCGTGCGGAGAGCCGGGAGAAGCTGCTGGATAAGATCGACCGGATCGAACGGCCGGAGGAACTAAGAGCGGACATGCGGCTTACCCTGACACCGGTGACGGAATCCGGTGAGGATGTGCTCTTTGCGGAGCATTTGAAGAAAGCCTACGGAGAGAATCTGCTCTTTCAGGAGCTGGGACTGGACATCAAGCGGGGAGAGCATGTGGCGCTGATCGGCGGGAACGGAACCGGCAAGACCACCCTGCTTAAGATCCTGGCGAGGAAGCTGGCGAAGGATGCGGGAACCGTAACCCTGGGGGTCCGGGTCCGCATGGGTTACTTCGATCAGGAGAACCAGGACCTGGATCCGGAGAAGACGCTCTTTGATGAAATGTCGGACGCATTTCCGGAAATGACGAACACCCGGATCCGGAATGTACTGGCGGCCTTCCTCTTCACGGGGGATAAGGTCTTCCAGAAGATCGGGGATCTCTCCGGCGGGGAGAGGGGGCGGCTGTCCCTGGCGAAGCTGATGCTGTCGCCGGCAAACCTGCTGCTTCTGGACGAGCCCACAAACCACCTGGATATCCAGTCGAAGGAAATCCTGGAGGACGCAATCCGGGATTACACCGGTACGGTGCTGTATGTCAGCCATGACCGGTATTTTATCAACCGGACCGCCACCCGGATCCTGGAACTCCGGCATAAGGTCCTGACCAATTATCCGGGCAACTATGATGATTATGAGGAGAACCGGGAACGGCTCTTCCGGCTGCAGAATGCGGATAATCCCAATGCGGATATGAACCAGACCGAGACCCGCAGCGGCTTCTCCATCGTCTCCGTGGATGCATATGCGAAGGAGACGGGCGGCGGAAGCAAGGCGGAGTATCTGCAGCGGAAAGAAGCCTACGCCGCGGAACGGAAACGTGCCAGCGATAAGCGAAAGCTGGAGAAGCAGATCGGTACCGCCGAGGAGGAACTGGGAGAGATCGACCGGCAGCTGGCACTTCCCGAGAACGGGACGAACGTGGAGCTCCTTACGAAACTTACCACACGCCAGCAGGAACTGGAAGAACAGCTGCTTACCTGGTACGAAGAACTGGAATCATATGAATGACGGTTTCCGATAGATATTTCAAGGGAAAGAGAGGGGGATTATGATCAGGATGAACAGGGGGATGAAGAAGAGGGCAGCCACGGTGCTGGTATCCTGCTCCATGCTGCTGGGCAGTGTATGTTCCGTACCTGCTATGCCGGTCAGTGCAGCGGAAAGTGCGAACAGCAGTATCACCGGTACGAACAGCATAGCCGGTATCACAGGCACAACCGCTTCGGATACCGGGGTTACTGCCACGCAGCAGCTCCTGCCCCGAAAGCAGGATCATCCTTGCTTCCGAGGACAGTACGGATAACGAGAAAGCGAAGAAATGGTATAACCGTTTTCAGGTTTCCGGCGGAAAGCCCTTCGACATCATTTCCCTTAAATACAGTCTTGATTCCGAGACGCTTTACGATCTCAGCTGCAACATGAGCGACCTCTCCAGAAGATTCAATGCAGACATCCTGATCGATCTTTCGGCAGAGGAAGATGCGTACTCCGCAAACCTGGATCTGGCCGATGTGGACAACGCCATCAATCTGGTACCCCTCGACAGAGGGTTCGGAACGGTTTACTCCGATCTGGTACTGGACAGGGCGAATCTTGTGGCTTAACCTGATCAAGTAAATATGATAATGCAAAAAGTCCGAATGACCGGTTCGAGAAGAACCATCATTCGGACTTTTTGTTTTATCCGGAACTATCGTAAACTGATCTATTTGAAGGTTTTCAAGAGTGTATTCAATGTGGTAGAATTATTATGCAGGGATAATCACTATTTTCATAGAATATGGAATCGTGCATCGTAGATAAAGATAGGAGAAATGCGTATGAGCAACACGAATGATCAGGTTGAAAAGAAGAGTAGCCCGAAGAAAGAACGCCCCATGCGGGAAATCTCCGTTGACGGCTGTGAGGTCCTGGGACAGGGCGGAAACGGCGCAGTATATCGTCTGGATGACGAAACGATCGTGAAGGTTTATTTCAGCAAACGCCGCGGCCCCGAAGAAATCGACCGGAACAGGGAAATCACCAAGGCGGCTTTCGTCAATGGCATTCCGACCATGATCGCATTCGATATGGTTCGTGTGGGAGAGAACTATGGCGTTATCTATGAGAATATCAACGCCAAGTCTCTCAGTCAGGAGATCGCTGCACATCCGGAGAAACTGGAAGAGTATGCACATATGATCGCGGAAACACTGAAGAAGCTTCATTCTACCAGGTTTAAGAAAGGGACTTTGCCCAGTTCAAAAGAGAAAATGAAGAATGACGTCCTTATAACGGCGAAGGCCGGTTACTATAAGCCGGCTGAGGTAAAGCGGATCCTGAAACTGGTGGAGGCCATTCCCGAAAGAAATACCTTCATCCATCAGGATTTTCATCCGGGAAATCTGATGCTCCAAAACGGTGAGATCGTACTGATCGATGTAGATGATTCAGGTCTCGGACACCCGATCTTTGATCTGGCTGCCATGCATCTTGTATATGTAACGGCTGCCAAAACCGGACATAAGATATCATCCCTGCATTTGACGAAAGAACAGTTTGCAAGGGTTTGGAAAATTATTCTGGAAGAATACTTTAACACGAAGGATGAGAGGAAGCTTGCATGGATCAACCGGATCATAGAAGGCTATGCCATGGTCGGTCTGATCAAAGGCGTGGCAACATCTCCGAACGTAAAGAACTGGCTGAGAAAGCCCGTGATCGCTGTATATAAGAGAAAATTCTTCAAAATGATCGATTCGCTTCGCCCGATTTCGTAGATTACATCCGGCGATAATGGATATCATGAAAATAGGCTGTGGATCAGGTAAACACCTGGTCTGCAGCCTTATTTTATGCGGTTTTTCAAAGAGAGTCGTCTGAAAGCCTTATAAAATAAGGGCTTACGGATGCGGGATCTCCAAACTCCAGTATTTATGCGGGTTCGGGTTGTCCGTTCTATAGGACTCGTGATCCGGTAAGATGGTAGTATAGAAACCTTAATTGCTCGAAGAAGCAACTGAAAGGAAGGATGGTAAGGGTAATGTGGAAGAGGTTTTTATTTTGGATGAAGAAAGGGAAGGACTGCAGAAAATGCTGTCTGAAATGCCCATATTACGAGATGTGCAGATGCGACGTTATGGGCAAAGATGAGGTGTAAATAAACAGATTATGAATGAAGGAGATAAAACATATGGGAATGTCATACACGAGTGAAAATGAGGAGATTACACAGCTGCTGGCACCCTGGCTTCGCGCCAGTGTGGATCACGGATTGTTGAAGGTGTGGTTGGCGGAAAATGCACCGGATTATATAAAACAGATCTATCGGAATTGTTATTCGTAAAGTAAGAGAAGTAGTAGGTTGATGGTTAAATTCTATACTCAGTAACCTGTCATGAAACGTGCAATTATTCCATGCTTTTCGGTCTGCTCTATGGTATAATAAAATTCGGGGTTTTATACGTATTTTTAGGGCGTTGGGAAGGTTATTGAGTATGGGGAAAAGACTATTAAGAAATATACCGGAGCGGATCGATATCGTGGCGGAAAGCGTCTATATGCATAGGCGTTGATTGTCATGTGCGACGCTCCGGTTTTTCGTATCCGAAAGAGGCTGAAAAGGAGTCCGGTCCGTATGGGATTATTCGATGTTGATGATACAAAACTAGAGTATTACGGAAGGCATCCGTATTTAGATGCAGAATAGGTGGTGAGAATTCATGTTTGGTTATGATAAGACAATCAAAGTAGCATGTATCGTCTGCCATAACACCTTCCCTGTAAATGAAGGTATGGTAGATCCGGAGGAGAAGGGCTGGCAGCATTGCTGGTGTCCGTACTGCAACAGAGGGTCAGACGTTAAGGTGATATCAGTGTTTTAACAAATGTAGTATTTAGGAGGGGCAAGAGACTTGATTACAGGAGAACTTAAAAACAAAATTGATGGCCTGTGGGATATTTTTGCTGCAGGAGGATTGGTGAATCCGTTGGATGTGGTAGAGCAGATCACATACCTCATGTTTATCCATGATCTGGATGATTCGGATAATCGGAGGGCAAAGGAAAGTGAAATGCTTGGCCTTCCGTTCCAAAGCATTTTCCAGGATGAATTAAAACTGGGAGACAGAGTGATTGATGGAAAACAGCTGAAGTGGTCTGTGTTCCACGATTATCCGGCTGACCGTATGTATAGCGTTATGCAGGAATGGGTTTTCCCGTTTATTAAGACACTGCATGCGGACAAGAACAGTGCGTATTCCAAATACATGGATGATGCAATATTCAAACTTCCCACTCCGTTGTTGCTTTCAAAGGTTGTTGATTCTTTGGATGGTATATATCAGAAAATGAGCGAGGAGCAGAGTGCGGATGTTCGTGGAGATGTATATGAGTATCTGCTCTCCAAGATATCTACATCCGGTCGGAATGGTCAGTTCCGTACCCCACGTCACATCATACGTATGATGGTGGAAATGATGGATCCTTCCGCAGATGAGATCATCTGTGATCCGGCATGTGGTACATCCGGATTCCTTGTAGCTTCCGGTGAATACCTGAAGGAAACGAAGAAAGAGGAGATATTCTTCGACCGTCAGAAGAAGGACCATTATATGAATCATATGTTCTATGGCTTTGATATGGATCGGACCATGCTGCGAATAGGTGCCATGAACATGATGACACACGGGATTGATAATCCGTGCATTGAGTATAGGGATAGTCTGTCAGATCAAAATACGGATAAGGCAAAATATACACTTGTACTTGCAAATCCGCCATTCAAGGGAAGTCTGGACAATGATTCTGTATCCGCAGACCTTTTGAAGGTGTGCAAGACAAAGAAGACAGAACTTCTGTTCCTTACGTTGTTCCTTCGAATTCTGAAAGTGGGTGGTCGATGTGCTTGTATCGTGCCTGATGGAGTTCTCTTCGGAGGATCCACGGCTCATAAGTCGATTCGAAAAGAGATAATTGAAAACCATAGATTGGAAGCTGTTATTTCCATGCCCTCCGGTGTTTTCAAACCGTATGCCGGAGTATCAACAGCAATCCTTGTCTTTACCAAAACGGAACATGGAGGAACCGACAAAGTTTGGTTCTATGATATGACTGCAGACGGGTTTAGTTTGGATGATAAGCGAACTTCGGTGGATGCATCTGATATTCCTGACATTATTGAAAGATTCAAAAACCGTGATAAGGAAGAAGATAGAAAGAGAACGGAAAAGTCTTTCCTTGTTCCTGTGAAGGAGATTATAGATAATGAATATGATCTCAGTATCAACAAGTATAAAGAAACAGAGTATGTACCGGTAGAATATCCGCCAACATCCGAAATCCTTGCAAATCTCAGAACACTTGAGGAAGAAATTGGCAAGGAAATGAATGAGTTGGAAAAACTGTTGGCGAATGAATAAATTCAGATTTGTGGGGATGGATAATGCGATATAAACTCGGAGAAATATGTGAAATTGTATCAGGGAGCACACCTAAAACAAGCGTTTCTGAATACTGGGATGGAGATATTAAATGGATTACTCCGGCGGAACTGAATGATGATTCTTATATCGTGAGTGATAGTGTAAGAAAGATAACCGAACTAGGTGTAGAGAAAACAGGATTATCTCCATTTCCTGAGGGGACGGTTATTTTATCGTCTCGTGCGCCTATTGGAAAGGTAGCAATCGCAGGATGTGAGATGTATTGTAACCAGGGGTTTAAAAATCTGATATGTTCAGAGAAGATTAATAATAAATATCTCTATTGGTTCTTAAAAGGAAATACAGATTACTTAAACTCGTTAGGACGAGGAGCTACATTTAGGGAAATATCAAAACAGATTGTGTCTTCAATAGAAATCAATGTTCCAGATGTTGATTTGCAACTTGAAGTTGTTCGAACGTTGGAAATGCTTTCACGAGTAATCCAATTGAGAAAGAAAGAAGTCGAATCATTGGATAATCTCATCAAAGCCCGATTTGTCGAGCTCTTTGGAGATGTAATTTGCAATGAAAAAAGATTGCCGGCATACGCTCTGTCTGATATCTCAGAATCAAGATTGGGGAAAATGCTAGATGCGAAACAGCAAACGGGAGAGCATCAGCGCCCATATTTAGCGAATTTTAATGTTCAGTGGTTCAGATTTGATTTTAGCCAGTTAAATGAAATGGATTTCAATGAGGCGGATCGAAAGGAGTTTGAATTGCAGGAGGGTGATCTGCTCGTTACAGAAGGCGGTGAGGTAGGAAGATGCGCTGTATGGAAAAATGAAATCCCTTTTTGTTATTTGAACCAAATCCCGCAGGTGCGGGATAGCCTTTCTTCCGGACTCCACTGTTGCATCGGTGGAGTTTTTCTTTTATCATAGTTTCATCAAAAAAGAAAAGAATCCCTACGGATGACTGCTTTGTTTGGCGACTTCGCT
>JAFRWY010000122.1 GCA_017437905.1 Eubacterium sp. | reverse complement strand
CAGGAAGAGGATGGAGCGTGGTATTACTACCGGAAAGACGGAACCCGGAAGACCGGTTGGATTCGGGACGGAGGGAAATGGTATTTTCTGAACGAAGCGGGAGCCATGCAGACCGGCTGGAAGAACTGGAAGGGAAACTGGTACTATCTTGACCGGAACGGATGCATGGTGACCGGCTGGAAGCAGCTGCAGGGAAAATGGTATTATTTCCATGGGGATGGCACCATGGCGGCTTCGGAATGGATCAGCGGTTACTGGCTCGGAAAGAACGGTGCATGGAATTATCCGCACCGGGCAGGCTGGCACAAAGCCCGGAAGGGCTGGTGGTACGGCGATGATTCCGGCTGGTATGCAAGAAATGCATCTTATAGGATCAACGGAGTGGAATATGCCTTTGACAAGGACGGTTATGTCCGATAGGGAACTGCTCTGGGACGGAATATAAAACGGGAGGATCAATCAATGTATTTAGAATTGGCAAAGGAAATGCTGCATCAGATCGAAATATCACCGACGGCGTATCATGTGATCGCGAATGCAAAGGATATTCTGGAGCAGGCCGGTTTTA
The DNA here is from genome assembly GCA_017437905.1 of Eubacterium sp. Classification (GTDB taxonomy): domain Bacteria; phylum Bacillota; class Clostridia; order Lachnospirales; family Lachnospiraceae; genus Eubacterium_Q. Next base: position 10,000 of record JAFRWY010000122.1, on the reverse strand, counting down.
AGGAACTGAAGGAATCCGACATCTGGAAGCTGGAGGCGGGAGGAAAATACTATGTTACACGGAACGACTCATCCATGATCGCATTCGCCGTTCCGGATACGGATTATAAGGGCTTCAGGATCATGGCGAGTCACAGCGATTCTCCATGCCCGAAGCTTAAGGAGAAACCGGAGATGAGCGGCGGCGGATACGAACGACTGAACGTGGAGCAGTACGGAGGCATGCTTCTGGCGCCGTGGTTCGACCGGCCCCTTTCCGTGGCAGGCAGGATCTTTGTCAGGGAAAATGACGGGGTTCGACCTGTTCTTGTAAATCCGGATAAGGATGTGGCTGTCATCCCGTTCATGGCGATCCATATGAATAGGGATGCCAACACGGGATATAAATACAGCTTTCAGAAGGATATGCTTCCGGTCATCAGTACCTCGGAAAACGGCAGACAGATCCTGTCACTGATCGCCGGGGAGGCAGGTGTTGCGGAAGAAAGCATCATGGGACATGATCTCTTTCTGTACGCCCGGGAGAAGAGTGTGATCTGGGGGACGGATGATGAATTCGTCGGATCTCCGAGACTGGATGATCAGGAATGTGTCTGGTGTTCCCTGAAGGGTTTTCTGGAGGCGGAGAATAAGGAATACGTCAGGATGCTTTGTGTATTCGACAATGAGGAGGTTGGTTCAAGAACCAGACAGGGAGCGGATTCCGGATTCCTGGAGTCGGTCATGGACCGGATGAATGAGAACCTGGGAAGAAGCCGCGAGCAGTATTATACAGCGTATGCGAACAGTTTTATTATCTCAGCGGATAATGCGCACGCATTTCATCCGGCTCATGCGGATAAATATGATCCGGTACAGAGTCCCAAAATGAACGAAGGCATTGTGCTGAAGTTCAGTGCAAGACAGAGCTATACCACGGACGGGGCGACTGCCGCATTTGTAAGAAAAATATGTGCGGACGGAAATATCCCATGTCAGACCTTTGTGAATCATTCGGATCAGCCGGGAGGAAGCACATTGGGGAATATATCCAATTCACACGTGTCCGTTAATTCGGCGGATATCGGTCTCGCACAGCTTGCGATGCATTCGTCTTATGAGATCGCAGGGGTGAAGGATATCAAATACCTGATCGATTTCTCGAAGATGTTCTTTGAGAGTGCCTGATTCCGGGTGGATGACGAAAGGAGATTTTGAGATGGAACTATATGACGGAAGGCCGGATTCCGTGGAAGGACGTCTGCCGAGAGAGGTGAGGACCTATGATTATCTCGACCGGCTGGATATTTCGTACCAACGGACGGACCATGAGCCGGCGGACAATATGGAAGCATGTTATGAGATCGACAAGGTGCTGGGAGTTGTGATCTGCAAGAATCTCTTCCTCTGTAACCGGCAGAAGACAAACTTCTATCTTCTGATGATGCCGGGAGAGAAGAAGTTCAAAACGAAGGAACTGTCCAGTCAGATCAATTCGGCAAGACTGTCATTTGCGGATGCGGAGGATATGCTCCGGTTTCTGGATATAGAGCCGGGGGCAGTCAGTATCATGGGACTGATGAACGACAGGAACCGGGAGGTACAGCTTCTGATCGATGAGGATGTTCTGAAGGACGAGTATGTGGGCTGCCATCCCTGCGTATGCACCTCCAGCCTGAAGCTGCGGACGAAGGATGTTATGGAGAAGTTCCTCCCTGCCACAGGCCACGTGGCAAAGGTGGTGCATCTGGTGGGAGAGGATTGACGGGAAAGGAAGGTTCTTCCTTGATTATTCCCGTATCTGTATTGTATAATAAAGAATCATAATGTTAGGGGGTGGCTCCAATGAGAAGGCTTAGAAAACTGTGTTGTGCAACTCTTGCGCTGGGACTTATGCTTCCGGTGGTAACTTTCGGATCCGGCTCCGGGGCGGAAGCGGCAGCCGGAACCTGGAAGCATAACAGCAAGGGCTGGTGGTATTCCTACTCTGATGGCAAGTATGCGAAAAATGAGTGGGTGAAGTATGGCGGAAGCTGGTACTATTTCAAGAACGACGGTTACATGGCTACCGGCTGGGTACAGTACGACGGCAAGTGGTATTATTTCGGCAAGAATGGCGCCATGACAACCGGTTGGAAGAAGATCGACGGTAAGTGGTATTTCTTCCGGAATAACGGATCGGCCTTCAAGGGCTGGAAGGAAGTGGACGGAGAATGGTACTATCTGGGCGGTAACTATGCGATGACTACCGGATGGAGAAAGATCAAGGAGAACTGGTATCATTTTGCCGGAAGCGGAGCCATGACCATCGGCTGGATGGATTGGAAGGATAATACGTATTACTTCAACGAAGAGGGTCAGATGGTGACCGGAAGCGTAGTCATTGACGGATATGAGTATACCTTTGATGATGATGGTGCTCTGGTCGGCGGCTCGTCGGAAAGCGGAACCTGGACCGATCCGGCTGCGAAAACGCTGACAGATGATGAATTGCAGATCTTTGCTGATGCCATTGATTCTCACGGAGGATATTCCGGTTCTGATTTTGAACCGATGGCATGCCTTGGAGAACAGTTGGTTGCCGGAACAAATCATCGTTTCCTGGCCAAGTGGTATTATGAGACAGGATACTTCAAGTATGTGATCGTCACAACATATACGAATCTGGAAAACCAGAGTGGCGTCACGGGTATAGAGGTCAGTCCTCTCGAGGTTTCTACGGAAATGTTGTCCGGCGGATATACAGAGCCGGAATCCATCTTCTTCGGAAGCGACAGTACGAGCTTAAAAGCACTGGCAGCTTTCGGCGAGGTAACAAATGATCTGACAGGCGCCGACTATAAGCCGCTGGCGCTCCTTGGTACCAGTATTGTTTCCGGAACGAATTATCGGATCCTTTGCTATGGAAAGTCAGTAACTCCCGGAGCAAAAGGTTTCTTCACGGTTATCACGATCAATGTACCCCTCGAGGGTGATCCGACCATTGTGGACTTTGATGATTTTGTGCCGGATGCAGCAGGTTGAATATAGGTTTTACGGAACCCCGGGTTAACCCCGGGGTTCTTCATTTTCAGCGAGACTTAAAGTTGATGATAAGCGAAAAATAGGGTAAAATATAGAGTGGTTCAGTAGGGCTTCGGAAGAGGGGGATTTCCTGTTCCGGTGACCGGGACCAGTGTGAAAAGAATGGTACTGGAGGATGGTTACTGTGAGAACGAGAAGAGGTTTTGTCGGACTGGTGGAGACTATCGTCTCGGCGAAGGAGGAGGCGGCCCGTAACGAACAACAACGGGAGAATCTTTTTGCTGCAACTACGCTTCGGTCTTCGAATCTTCAGGGGTATGGCGGCTCCATGCCGGATCCCGGAATGATGGCGCCGATGGGCATCCCACTTGGGGATGCGGTTGCGGAGTCCCTGCGTTACGCGTTGGAATTGTCGACTCGCATTGAGAGCCCCGAGGAGGGGGCAGTACGGCCCGACGATCAGCTGAGGAAGGATTACCTTACATTTCTCGGATATCTGCATAATCCGAAGCAGGCAGATCCGGTACAACAGGTTGCCATGGTAAATGCCACGCTGCGGATGAATCTTTCCACGCAGATGTTCTTCCAGCTGCGAAATGAGTGCAGTCTGGATCCGGAGTTCCCGAACCGGGTGCCGGAATCCGTAAAATATTATGTACAGGATGAAAAGGCCGGCGGATCGGGTCCGATCAATTCCGGCCTCAGCATGACGCGGTTTCTGGTGAATACATTCCGGGAACTGGGACACTGCTATATCTCCTTCGGCGGGGTCAGCCCCCAGGAGATTCAGCGCCTTTCGGAGTATATCATCATGCTGAATAATTATCTGAGAGAGCACCGGCTGTTCCATACCATGGATCCGTACCGGAAGGGACAGGCAGGAAGCCCGTATTACGGACTACCGGTACGACAGGCGGCGGATGATATGGAGGATCCTCTCAGCCACGGGATCGATATGCCCGGCGCAGGAGGAATCGATATGCCTTCGAAGGGAATCGACATGCCCTCGAAGGGGATTGATATGCCGGGTTCCGGTGCGGATCTCTCAAAAGGCATCGATTTCCCGGGCGGAAGTGATCTCTCAAAGGGCATCGATATGCCGAAGACCAGCGGGAATGTACGACAGGGAATCGGAACGCCGGAGGATCCCGGCGAAGGTGAACGTGAAAGCCTGTCGGACGGTGACGGCCGCGGCTCATTCAGCCTGGCGGATCGTGATGGCTTCAGCCTTGGCGGACGGGATGATGCAGGCCTTGGCGGTGGCGGACTGCATCTTGGTGACCGGGACGATTTCTATCTGCGGTAGTTCACGTACCGCTGTCGAAGAGATTATGAGGATGTATCTGGCGCACAAAAGCAGAAGGGATTTATCCCGGGGATGATGAATCATCGAAAACAGGGAGAAGAATGAAAATACTTTAGAGATTATGGGGGTTAAGATGAATACGAATAATGAACTGATCGAACGGATCCAAACGGGCGCATTTGATTTCAATGATGTTAAGGTGAGAACGGCATATGCTCTTAATCTGTGTACGGTTTCCGTCTCACAGATCATCGACTACAGCGACATCGTGATCCTGGAGCAGGAGTATGATGCCATCCTGAACAATCTGAACATTGAGCAGATGCCGAAGGATGAGGCACTGCTGAACATCCTGAAACAGCTGCTCGATACCATCACCTTCTTCCGCATGCAGGAAGGAGATAAGAAGTTTATCGATCAGGATTATCAGAACAAGATGAAGAACGCCATCTGGAGCGCGGTTCCGAACATCGGACTCATATTCGCCGGAGAAAATCCCGTAACCCTGGCGGTTTCCCTTGCATCCCAGGTGGGTGTGGGTTACATGAATTACCGTAAGACGAAAGCCGGGAACGAGTTTGCTTACGAGAAGGAAATGTGGCAACTGAACCGGGCAGCGATCGAGCAGTTCAACGGTCTCCGCCGGGAACTTTTCGACACCGCATGGCGACTTGTGGACGCCCATGACATTCCCGATTCCTACCGTCTCACCGAGCGTCAGGTGACGCAGTATAACGAAATCCTGATGGACCCGGATGATTTCCGGCGGTATGAGCGCCTGGATTCCATCAAGGAGCATTTTATCGCATATCCGCCCTTCTGGTATTTCTTCGGAAATACCGCAAATGCCCTGTGGAAGGAGACGGAGGGTGAACTGTCGGATTATTATTTCCGGGCTGCTAAGACGTATTTCGAGGTATTCGTACGTTCCTTCAGGGCGTGTGATCTTCTGCGGGAGAATCAGGTGGCTTCCTCCTGTGCACTTGAATATATCGATCTGCTTCGTGTGGATGTGCCGGAGGAGAGAGCGAAGATCTCCGAACTTCTGCAGTTTGCCCTTGATATGTCCGGAAATGCAAATGATGTCCTTCAGCTCTGTGCATTTGCCTATCTGAAGATCGGAGATACAAAGAGTGCGGCACAGCTGTTCCGCCGACTGGTGAATGAGAACTATAATGCCGTGGTGAATTCACAGCTTCTCAGCCGGTATTACGTGAGCGCATACCTAAGCGGCGACACCTCCTCGGCAGCAGGCTATCAGTATCTGGAGAAGCGGATGGATTCCCTGTATCTCTATCCCTTCCCGGATCAGAAACTTCCGGAATCCGGAAATGAGGCTGCGGTCGCGGATATCGAGGCGGAATTTATCAGGAATCAGAAGGAGATCCTGACGAGGAAATTCGGAATCGTGATCGACCGGTTCCACAGGAAGTATGAGATCCTTTTCAATAAATGTGTTCCCGTTCCGGAAGACATGAAGTATTCGGACAATTATTTTGACGGTTCCACCCTTGCATATGAAAACCGGAAGAAGGACGGCTGCGAGCTCAGGAACAAGCGGTCGCTGAATGCATATGTGGAGACACTGCAGGAGATCAATTATCCACTGAACTACCTGAGTGTTCTGAATGACATGCTGAGTGCATCTTACCAGCTGAACAGTGTTCAGGGGATGGAGGCCGCATTGATGAAGGAACTCAGCGATGCGATCATCAGGGATCACCGGAATCTGAAGGAACTCTGCGTTATGGTGGAAGAGGATAATTTTGACGCGGAGGACTATGACCGGCTTCTGAAGATCTCCTTCGATAAGTACACGGAAGGGTTCTTCGATAAGCTCATATCCTTCACGGCGGATTACATTTCCCTGAAGAAGGATATCCTGGCCATGAACGAAGCGGAGGGGAACCTTCGGGAATTCTGTCTCAGGGAAGGCTTCGATACACCGGAGGTTCTGTATGATTCCCTGGATGATCTGATCGATACACCGGAGCTGCCCAAGTTCTTCCTCGGAAATGAACTGATCTACGACGGCGTATCCACCGTGGAAACGGATAACCGATACGATGAGATCGCGCGGTGCATCCTTCCCTACAAAGGGAAGTTTACAAAAGAGGATCAGGGCATCGTGCTCCTGACCCGGGATCAGCCCATGTTTGACCGGTATTTCATCAATCTTACAAATGTACCCCGGAAGCATGATCTTCAGCGGAAGACGGTGGCCATCCTGGATGATCAGGCGGAGTCGGACAACGATCTGCTCTTTACCACCCATGGTCTGGTTCAGGTCGTGAAGGGGAAGATGAAGGAACCCATGGCATATGATGAGATCCGGCTTCTGCCGAACGATGCGGGACTTATGATCAGCCAGGGTTATGAAAATGACCGGATCGCCATGTCCGAGTTGATCGAGCTCATCAAATCCCTTCGGACCGATCCGGTGATGAAGGTATATGAAAGCAAGAATCCGATGGATCTGATTTTCGGCCTGTTCCGATAGGTTTTCGTATGTGAGGGAGTAATATGAGTGAAGCGTTTGATCGGTTGCAGGAGAAAAGGCAGCAGGTCTCCAAGGGGATGACCTTTGTGATCATAGGTGCGTTCTTTCTTCTGATGCCTCCGGTGGGTCTGGCACTGATCCTGATCGGATATTCCAAGGTGCAAAGTGCGAAGAAGGAGATGAAGGGTCTTTACAAGGAGGCCTTCGTCCGGGAACCGCTTATGCGGAATTTTGAAAATGTGTTCTACGAGCCGGAACAGGGGTTTCCGCAGGAATCCGTAGCGTCCTTCGGTCTCTGCCGCATGGGAAACCGGTTCTCCTCGGAGGATTATATCCGGGCATCTTACCATGGTGTGTGGTTTGAGGTGTCGGATGTATCGGTCTGGGATGTGGACACCAGCACGGACAACAGGACCACGTCTACGGAGATCTACTTCAAAGGCCGGATGATGGTCTTTGATTTCCCCGACAAGCTGGTATCGTCGATACTGATCTACAGCCGGACCTTTAAGCACAGGGCACTCAGTCAGAGAGAAGGAAAGAAGGATAAAACGGAACTGGAAAGTGTTGCATTCAATAATACATTTGATGTGTATTCCGCAGCGCCCCATGACGTTTTTTATCTGCTGACACCTCCGCTCATGGAACGGCTGCAGTATCTGGCATCCAAATATCAGAGCATAGCCATGCTTATATTCGGAAACCGGGTGATACTTGCTTTTAGCGAGCCGGACAACAACGCATTTGATGCGAAGGTGGACATCGGGAAAGTGGTCTATGAAGATGAAATGGCCAAGGTACAGGGAGATATCGACGATATCCGTGCATTTATCGACCTGATCGTGTGCCCGTGATCAAAGGAAATGGAGGCTGTGAAACAATGGCTGAGAATGAAAAGAGCAGCGGCCTGTTCCGACAGAAGAGTGTGGACCGTATGTCCAATCCGGAGCAGCTGAATGATTATATCCGTGTCACCACACCTTCCGTGTGGCTGGTGCTGGCGGCAGTGTTCGTGCTTCTGGTGGGTATTGTGGTATGGACGATCTTCGGAACGGTTACCGAACATACGGAGGAAGGCTCCACTCGGGAGGTCCATCCCATCGAGTACATTACTAACTGATAGCATTAGGTGATTCATATGGCAGAAGTGAAAATAAAGCAGCCCAAAACCACCGGAGTGGCGAAAGTGCCGGTGGTCATGCAGATGGAAGCACTGGAATGCGGTGCTGCCTCTCTCTGCATGCTGCTGGCTTACTATGACAAATGGGTCCCGCTGGAGCAGGTACGAAGGGATTGCGGCGTCTCCCGTGACGGGAGTAAGGCCAGCAATATCCTGAAGGCAGCGCGCAGTTACGGCATGAAGGCCAAGGGCTACCGGTATGAGCTGGACAAGCTTCGGAAGGAAGGCAGATTCCCGTGCATCATTTTCTGGGAATTCAGTCACTTCCTGGTTCTTGATGGGTTTAAGGGCGATAAGGCTTACCTGAATGATCCGGCCAGGGGCAATTTCAGTGTTCCGATCGAGGTGTTCGATGCGGGCTTCACCGGAGTATGCCTGTTGATCGAGCCGAATCTTGATCCGGAAGCGGGTGTGGTATTCACTCCCAGCGGGAAACCGAAGAGTGTTCTGGGCTTTGCAAAAAAACGGCTCAGAGGCGCGAAGGCCGCCATGGTGTTCATGGTCATGACGACCTTTATCCTCGGTATGATCGGTATTCTGACCGCGGGTCTCAGTCGTGTATTCCTGGACCAGTTAATAACCGATCGTGATCCCGGATGGGCGGGCCCCTTCTTTATAGGGCTCGGCATACTGACGGGACTGCAGCTTGTGACCGCATGGATCCAGGCCATCTATTCCCTGCGTCTTAACGGCAAGATGGCCGTGGTGGGAAATGCTTCCTACATGTGGAAGGTCCTGCGGCTGCCGATGGAGTTTTTCAGCCAGCGGCTGGCGGGGGATATCCAGATCCGGAAGACCTCCAATGCCCAGATCGCGGAGCAGTTCGTGAATATTCTGGCGCCGCTTATACTGAACACAGTCATGATGGTGTTCTATCTGACGATCATGCTGCGGTATTCCCTGCTTCTTACCATGATCGGTCTGGCGTCGGTGCTGGTACAGGTGGCAATGTCCCGGTTCATAGCGAAACGGCGTGTCAATATCACCCGGGTGATGATGCGTGATTCCGGCAAGCTGGCAGCGGCCACCGTGTCCGGTGTGGAAATGATCGAGACCATTAAGTCCGCAGGGGCGGAGAACGGATTTTTTGAGAAATGGTCCGGCTTCCAGGCCTCTGTGAATACACAGAACATACGTTACCAGAAACTGAATATATACTTCGGCCTGATTCCTATGGGCATTGCCAGTGTGCTGAATGCAGTCGTACTGGTGCTGGGGATATGGCTGGCCATGAACGGGCAGTTTACTCCCGGTATGATCATGGCATTTCAGGGGGTCCTGGCCATGTTCCTGACACCGGCACAGCAGATGATCGACTCCGGCCAGCAGCTGCAGGAGATGCGGACCTCCATGGAACGGGTGGAAGACGTGATGGAGTATCCGGAAGATGTGGTATTCGGGGCGGACGAGGCCGAAAGTGAAAGCTTCACCAAACTGACCGGACATATTTCCATGAAGGATGTCACCTTCGGTTACTCCAGACTGGCGCCTCCGCTGATCGAGAATTTCAATCTGGAGCTGGCGCCCGGCGACCGGGTGGCTTTCGTGGGCCCCACCGGTTGCGGCAAGAGCACCATTTCCAAACTGATCTCAGGGCTTTACCAGCCCTGGAGCGGTGAGATCCTCTTCGACGGGAAACCGCTCCGGTCCATCAACCGGGGTACATTTACCGGATCGGTAGCCGTGGTGGATCAGGACATCATTCTCTTTGAGGATACGATTGCCAATAATATAAAAATGTGGGATGAATCGATCGAGGATTTTGAGATGATCCTTGCAGCCAGGGATGCCCAGCTGCATGATGATATCATGCAGCGTGATGGCGGATATCAGTACAAGCTGCTGGAGGGCGGTAAGAATCTCTCCGGAGGGCAGCGCCAGCGACTGGAGATCGCCCGGGTTCTGGCACAGGATCCCACAGTGATCATTATGGACGAGGCGATCAGTGCGCTGGATGCCAGGACCGAATACGATGTGGTAAACTCCATCAAAAACCGGGGGATTGCCTGCAT